>NZ_JBQHVO010000062.1:0-31857 GCF_052064465.1 Niallia sp. HCP3S3_B10
TTTATTAAACACTGTCAAGCAACATATTTAATAGACCATAGACGCAATACAACTAACGATTTGCACTTATTTTTTTGGTGCGAAAGTTGAGATACTAACAATACTATTAAGTGCTCTAAATGCTTTTGTTTTTGCCAATATTGAAGAAGCAATTGGATTAGTGACTTTTCATAGAGGAGTGAATGCCTTTCATTTATTCCTTTTGGATTTAGTGATAGTGTTTGTATCATTCTGGTTTACTAAATTACTGTTGAAATTTAGGATTAATAAGAGTGAAGAGATGTAATAAATGAGCATGTGTTTTACAGCACATGCTTATTTTTTTGCAAAAATTCTAGTGCAGAGAAAGGTTTTAAGCAATCGAAATGCTAAATCGATGCATTTGAGCAAAAATGTAACGAGGTGTATACTTGCGAGTAAGAGTATTAAAGGGGGATTTATTTTGTTACAAAAACCAAAGGCTATTTTTCTAGATATGGATGGTACGATTTTAAATCATCAGAATCAGGTAAGTCTGAAGACAAAAGAGATTATTGATGATTTACGAAAGGAGGGTTTCTTCGTTTTTATAGCAACAGGAAGATCCTTTGACGAAATTACATCTGTCGTACCAGAAGGATTTGAAGTAGATGGTTATGTTACTTCCAACGGCATGGCTGGATATATAGGAAAAGAGCCGATTTTTCAACATACACTACCTTTACAATTAGTTGAAACCATTATTGAAAAGGCAAGAGAGTATAAAGTATATTATGAGCTTTTCCCATATGGAGCTTCTCGTATAACATTAAATCAAGATAAGGAGTATGTTATGCACGAAATCAGGGAACCGAAGCCGGAAAGTGTTGGGATCAATGAATGGCTTTCTCGAAAAGAAGCAATTAATGGAAAAATAGATTGGAAGGATACAATAGAGGGAAGCAAATTTTCGAAGTTTTATTTCTTTGCTCGAACGAAAGAACATATTAACCAGTGGAAGCAAGTATTAGAAGAATTAAGAAAGGAAGTCGACTTTACTGCTTCTACATCCTCTGGACATAATGTAGAAGTAATGGTTGCAAATGTAAATAAAGCAACAGGCATTAAACAAATGCTAGAGAAGTTTAGTCTATCAGCGAAAGAGACGATGGGAATTGGAGATAGTGATAATGACATCCAAATGCTGCAATTCGTTTCCATGCCAGTTGCTATGCAAAATGCACCAGAACACATTAAAGAAATAGCAAAAGAAATAACAGAGTTAACTTGTGATGAAGATGGAGTTTGTCATTTCCTCACATCTAAATTTAAGTAACGAATAAATTGCTTGTTTTTACCATATTAGTCATAGCTCCATTTGGAAAACCTATTTAGAGGCAAACAGAAAGGAGTGTTAAAAATGACGAAAAAATATAACAATGGAAGTAAGAATCAATACTCACCAAAGGGAAATCAAACTAGTGTTAGTGGCGATAACAGTAAAGGGAATAAACGGAATAAAAATCAAAGTGATAAAACAGAAGACTAAGAGGCTGGGACAAAAGCATCTCAACTAACAATACACACGAACACTTACAAAATTATTTGTGTAAATGTTCGTGTGTATTATTTTGAAAAAAGGTTTAGAAACGAAGTGGAATGGAGCGGAGGACACTCGACTCCTGCGGGAAATAGAGGAAAGGCTGAGACCCCGCAGGCGTGCCGAGGAGGATCAGCTTACTCCCCGGCGCATCGTGCGTCTGTAGCGCAATGGAACGACTTAGTTTTTACACTTAACTATATAAAAAAAATAAAGTAGCTTTATTTAAGAGCTGGATTAAAGATTGTTCGTCTTTAAAGATTAATTATTTAGTTTAGTCCCAGCCTCTTTTATATAATTGGTTAAAAAATAGTATTTTGTAATTTTTGAATATTTGCACTGTGAAATGGGGAATTGATTGGTTCATCCACCACACTAAACGGATTTCCATCTAGATCAAAGAAATCAAAGTATTTCATTCCACCAAAATCCTTTATTTCTGTCGTTTTCACACCGTTTTTATTCAAATACTCATATACCTCTTCAATATGATCTACAATAAAATTAAAGTAGGAATTTTTTTCTTCATTTTTTACTATAAATTCAGAGGATTGCGGTATATCCACTTGAATTAATGCAAGCTGAGTGGAACCGCTTGGAAAATAAAATCCGACCCCTTCTTCCCAGCTATCAATTTTCTTTACACCTAGCATTTTTTCATACCATTTACTTGCTTTCTCTAAGTCTGTAACGGGGATAAAAATACTTCCAATTCTAAACATAACTTTCTGTCTCCCTTCTAGATTTATGATATTTATGTTGATGGAAATTTCTTAATTATGTTAAATCGAATAAATATCTTTCATTCTATTATACAATAGGAAAAATGGAGAAATGTTTTTTGGGGAAATTTAAGAGCGCTCTGAATTTGTCGAGGATTAACTTGGTATTTTTAAAGGAATTTAGCGGAAAAGCTCGAATAATTAAGTAGCTAAATCTACTTAGAAGGGCTGGTTACTAATATTGTTAGCTTTTCCGACCGTTGAACAATTATCTTATCATTTGTTAGTGATTATCTTACCAATCGTTTGGTATCTATTAGTTAGTAAAGAAGAAATTTCACAGCGAAGAAAAATAATGTCAAATTTTTCTTTCAGCCTTTTTTTGATGCTTGTTCTCAGTATGGTGCATCCAATTGAGATGGGAGAGGGAGTTTATTATGATCTTAAAGTAGTTCCCATTCTATTAGCATTTGTCTATGGTGGCTTAAACACGAGTATCCTTTTAACCTTAATTTTAATAGGATATAAATTTTTTATGTTAGGGAATGCTTTTTATATGAATTTCTTTAATTACACTATTGCTGCTACCATTATTCTTATTTTAAAAAATAAATTGGTGACGCTTACCTTTAAAAAGAAATGGATAATAATTATGAGTGTTTACTGGCTAAGCGCCCTAACTCGAATTATAAATATATTCATTACCAATCAATTAGCCCAACTTCCTTTTACTTTGGTTTATACGTTTTCTACTTGGGGGGCATTATATATTGTTATCATCATGATCCAATATAATGAAGAGAAAATTCTTAATCAAACTAAAATTCAAATGGCGGAACGAGTAAATGCAGTAAGTCAATTGGCTGCATCTGTTGCACATGAGGTAAGAAACCCGATGACATCTGTGAAGGGATTTCTGCAACTAATACGTGGAGACAATAATTTATCTGAAAAACAAAGAAAATACATAGAAATATCGTTAGGAGAATTGGAACGTACAGAAACGATCATCAATGATTATTTATCAATGGCAAAACCTGTTTCGAGAGAAGAAGAGGACAATTTAAATATTACAGCTGAACTGAGGAGCATTATTGAAGTAATAACTTCTTATACAAATAATCATACTATTATCATCGATGCGGTGATCTCTAACCACCTCTATTGTAAAGGGAAAAGGAATGAATTTAGGCAGGCGATGATTAATATGATGAAAAATAGTGTAGAAGCTATGAATGGGAACGGTATATTAGCAGTCCGTGCATATGCTTTTGGAGAAAAAATTTATATTGAAATTGAAGACAATGGAATAGGAATGACGAGTAAACAGGTGAAACAATTAGGAACACCGTATTATTCTACCAAAGATAAAGGAACAGGTATTGGCCTTACCTTGGTATATCGTATTATAAGAGATATGAAGGGAGAAATAACGGTTGTCAGCAAAAAAGGACAAGGTACAATGTTTAGAATTGCCTTAGCAAAAGCAATCGCTTGATAAAGTGTGTCGATTCTTTTAATTAGAATCGACATTTTTATTATATTTTCTAATTAACTCGATGATAAAAAAGTCAATCCAAGAAATAATCGGAATGAATAGTGGCAGTACATAGATAGAAGTATGTCCTAATCCAAATAATTTAGCCTCTTCATTACATAAATAATATATCAGCGTAGATCCCACTAAAAAGACTGAATTCCAACAAAAAGCAATCAATAATGCTACCCATTTATTTTTTGTTTGTATAAAGGTAAGAATAGAGAGGATAGCAGAAATGAAGAAGGATATAAAAATGAAGATACTAACCAATAGATTCCCTCCAAATCTTTCATATTAGATGTATTTTAACATAAGTTACTTTTGATGATAGGTGAAAAATTTACATTACTTTACTAAAAATATAAAAAAGATTAAAAGAGAATAAATAGTAAAGCAATATACTAAAGATATTCTGAATAGAATTGCCTTTTTATTGATTAATATAGAGCAAGTTTGGTCTCTAATTTTTTACATAAGGAGATTGTAGAATGAATATCACAGTGGCAGGTACAGGATATGTTGGATTAGTGACAGGTGTTTGTTTAGCAGAAGTTGGTCACCAAGTTACGTGTGTGGATCCATCCCAAGAGAAAATCGTTCTATTAAACTTAGGGATTTCGCCGATTTATGAGCCGGAATTAGATGGATTAATAGAAAAAAATACGAATGCAGGGAAATTAACATTTACCACAGATTATGAACAGGCTTATGCTCAATCAGATGTTATTTTCATTGGCGTTGGAACACCAGAGAATGAAGATGGGTCAGCTAATTTACATTATGTATTCCAAGTTGTAAAGCAAATTGCCGAAAGTATAACCCGTGATTGTCTGATTGTCATTAAATCAACGGTTCCAATTGGAACAAATGACCGGTTGGAAACCTATATTAAGCATCATTTAAAACATAAAGTTGCTGTTGAAGTTGCTTCAAATCCAGAATTTCTTGCACAAGGAAGTGCGATTAAAGATACATTATATGCCTCTCGGATAGTAATTGGGGTAGAGAGTAAGCGGGCAAAAGACATATTAACTTCTATTTATGAACCATTTAAACAACCAATTTTAACGATGAATCGTCGCAGTGCTGAAATGGTTAAATATGCATCAAATGATTTCCTTGCATTAAAGATTTCTTTCATCAATGATATTGCCAATCTATGCGAGGTAGTTGGAGCAAATATCGATGACGTTACAAGTGGGATGAGCTATGATGAGCGTATAGGAAAAAAATTCTTAAATCCTGGTATTGGGTACGGTGGTTCGTGTTTTCCAAAGGATACTAAAGCTTTACATTGGCTCGCTGAAGAAGAAGGTTATGTCTTGCGTACAGTGAAGGCAGCGATAGAGGTAAATGAAAAGCAAAAATTCAAGCTAATTTCAAAAGCGAGGACCGAGTTTTCATCCTTCCATGGGCTAAAAGTGGCTGTGCTCGGACTAACTTTTAAGCCTGGAACAGATGATTTACGAGAAGCTCCTTCTATTCCTAATGTGCGGTTATTATTAAATGAAGGCGCAAAGGTACATGTATATGATCCAGTTGGAGCAGAGAACTTTAAAAAACTCTTTCCTACTGACGTAGTTTACGAAAAAATACCAGAGAAGGCACTTGAAGGGGCAGACATTTGCTTCATTTTTACCGAATGGGAAGAAATTAAGGCGATTGATTTAACCATTATTAAGGAGAAGATGAACGAACCGTTTGTTTTTGATGGGCGTAATTGTTTTCCACTGGAGGAAGCAAGAGAGGTAGGCATTAATTATTTCTCCATCGGTCGACCACATGTAAAAGGGATGAGGGCTGGAGGCAGAGATGGGGATGGCTTCCTTGTTTCATAGTCTACTTGATAAAATATATTCAATTTGCAAAGGATTCTCCAGGTTCGTTGAGAGTCCTTTTTTTTGACTAATTTAACTGTAAAATTGCTTAGCTGCACGTAGTAAGGATCCTATATATCGTCATAGGAACAGATGACAGCGTTTGTCATAAAATAAATCATAACACCAAAATAGGGAGTGAAGAAGAATGGTGAAAATCTTTATCGATCCAGGACATGGTGGGACTGATTCAGGAGCAGTAGGTAATGGGTTACAAGAAAAAGCATTAACATTAACTATTGCTAAAAAAATAGAAACTTTATTAAAAAGTTATGAAGACGTTAGTGTAAGAATGAGCCGCACTAATGATACTACTTTATCATTAACGCAACGTACGAATGCAGCAAATACATGGGGAGCTGACTTCTTTCTATCCATTCATATTAATGCTGGAGGAGGTTCTGGCTACGAGGATTACCGTTATAATACTTTATCTGCAACTAGCAATGCTGGGAAAATCCAAGCAGCTATCCATACAGCTGTAATGAATGAACTAAAAGCTTTTGGTGTCTTTGATCGCGGGGTTAAATCAGCAAATTTCCATGTGCTAAGGGAGAGTAATATGAACGCCATGCTAACGGAAAACCTCTTTATTGATACGAAAGCGGATGCTGATTTGCTTAAAAGAAATGATGTGTTAGACGCTATAGCTCGTGGACATGTAACAGGTATTGCGAAAGCATATAATCTTAAAGTGAAAGCGACTCAACCAACTCAATCAACGCAACCAGCTCCAAAGCCTGCGACTACTTCGTCTACTCCATCTATTATGTATGATGCACATATACAAGGAATCGGCTGGCAAGGGTGGAAAAAAGATGGTCAAACAGCTGGAACCACTGGAGAATCAAAAAGGCTAGAAGCGTTAACTGTTAGATTGGTAAATACAGATGCTGAATTAGAGATGCAAGGACATGTACAAGGGAAGGGCTGGACAACGTTAAGAGGTAATGGCGAAGTAATTGGAACAATCGGTTTGGGGTTGCGTATGGAAGCTATTCGAATAAAAGTTACAGGTTTAAATGTTCAATACAGAGTCCATGTGGAATACGAAGGATGGACAGAGTGGAAAAGAAATGGAGAGGACGCAGGTACGACAGGACAGAGTAAACGAATTGAGGCAATAGAAATCAAGTTTGTTTAGGAAATCTACAATAATGTTCATTTGAATAGGAAATCGAATGAATGAAGGATAAACCCCCTAGAAAATTTGTTTTATTTATTTTCTAGGGTGAATGTATAATGATTAGCAGCTACTTAGTAATGTGATTTTGGTAAAGTAATCGTAAATGTTGTGCCAACATCAACTTCGCTAGCTACACTAATGGTTCCTTGATGACTTTCAATTATTTGAAAGCTAATCATTAGACCAATGCCCGTTCCCTTTGCTTTGGTTTCCTTCCATTTCAAATCTCACTCTTTTAAATTTACAGGTTGACTATCCTACTGATTATAAGATAATGAGTGTAGTCGAAATTTTAGGAATTATCTTACAAGGAGGTATTCTATGTTCTGGACAGAGAAAAAATTAGAAGCAAGAATAAAGGAACTAGATAAATATCGTTATCGAGATTCCATTTTCTTAGAGTCCTTTCATATACAATTAGATGAAGAAGGAAAAATTGGTGCAAGACCACCGGAAGATGGGGAATGGACAACCATTAACGTAGGAGCTAACTGGGCAGGAAGGGATCAATATGCTTGGTTAAAGACAGAAGTTGCGATTCCTGCGAGCTGGAGGGATAGAAAAGTACTAGGATATTTTGACTTTGGTATAACAGATGGAGGGACCAATTCAGGATTTGAATCATTGTTATATGTGAACCAGGAAACGTACCAAGGAGTAGATGCTAACCATCGAGAAGTTTTTCTTAAGAAAACGCATTGTGGAACAAATGTAAGCCTGATTTTTCGGCTATGGTCTGGCTTAGAGGGAGGCGGAATTCCTCAAGTTCAAGAGAATAAGATCAAGACTGCCAAGATTGGCTGGCTTGATGAAGCAACAGATGATTTATATTATACGGCAAAAGCAGTGATTCAAACGATACAAATTTTAGATAATAACCGTGCGGAATACCAAGCCCTTCTTACTTCATTAAATCAAGCTTTTATGGAAATAGACTGGGTGGAGCCAGGTTCTGCTGTATTCTATGAATCTATCAACAAAGCAAATAATATTTTGAATAATGCCTTAGATAAAATGGAAAAGCAATCTGCTGTCACAATCCATGCCATTGGCCACACACATATTGATGTAGCATGGTTATGGCGATTGAAGCATACACGAGAAAAAGCAGCGCGTTCTTTCTCAACAGTACTGCGCTTAATGGAGCAATATCCAGAATACATATTTATGCAATCACAGCCACAGCTTTATGCCTATATCAAAGAGGATTATCCAGAAATTTATGCTCAATTAAAGGATAGAGTGGCAGAGGGCAGATGGGAGCCAGAAGGTGGAATGTGGCTTGAACCTGACTGTAATTTGCCATCTGGGGAATCTTTCGTCCGACAATTATTACACGGAACAAGGTTTTTAAAAGAAGAGTTTGGTGTAACAAGTAAGTATCTATGGTTGCCAGATGTTTTTGGTTATAGCTGGTCATTGCCGCAGATTTTAAAGCAATCAGGTATTGAGACTTTTATGACGACAAAGATTAGCTGGAATCAGTATAATCGGATGCCACATGATACATTTCAATGGCGAGGTATTGATGGAACGGAAATTTTAACTCATTTTGTAACAACTCCCTATCCGAACAGCAGAGGCTGGGCTTATGACTACAATGGAGAAATGCAAGCAGATGTCGTTCAAGGTGTTTGGGATAACTATAAAGACAAAAATATTACGCAAGATTTACTGATGTCCTATGGCTATGGAGATGGTGGGGGCGGAGTAAACCGAGATATGCTGGAAATGCGGAGAAGATTTGACCGAATTCCTGGTCTTCCTCATGTGAAATCAACAAAAGCGGGCGATTATTTTGAAGCGCTTCATGAAAAAGTGAATAGCACAGATGAGTACGTCCACACATGGGATGGCGAGCTTTATTTAGAATTTCACCGCGGAACCTATACAAGCCAAGCCTATAATAAAAGAAGTAATCGAAAAAAGGAATTATTGTACCGGGAAACAGAGTTGCTAAGTGTTTTAGCAAGTGTGTTTACAGAGGATTGGTCCTCTTATCCACAGGAATCTCTTCATAAAGGCTGGACAATTTTATTGCGAAATCAATTCCATGATATCATTCCTGGCTCATCCATTCGGGAAGTGTATGAGGATAGCATTCTAGAATATGAAGAAGCAAAGAAACTTGCATATGAAGTGCAAGAAAAAGTTTCAAACAGCATAGTAGATAAGAACGCCTTCCAATATACAGTGATGAATGATTCCTCTTGGACACGTTCTGGAATAGTAGAAATTCCGGTTAAGGACGGCTTGGAAGAGGGGCAATGGGTATCAGAACAGGAAAAAGTACTACAAGCTGAAAAAGTGAATGAGAAATGGCTTGTACAAATGAAAGATGTTCCATCCCATGGACTAGCTAATATTGCCTTTATATCTGGTAATATTGGAGGACAGGATAAACAATCCTCTTTTGTGATAAATGAATCTGGGATTGAATCATGTTTTTATAAAATTAGTTGGAATGAAAAAGGACAATTAAGTCGTATTTTTGATAAAAAGGCACATAGAGAGATCTTAAAAGCAAAGCAAACAGGGAACGTACTGCAAGTTTTTGAAGACAAACCTTTGAGATGGGAAGCCTGGGATATAGACATTTTCTATCAAGAAAAGCATAAAGAGATTTCAGCCCTTGAAAATATTGAAGTGGTAGAGAATAACTCCTTACGTGCAGTAATACGGTTTATGTGGACGTATCATCATTCTAAAATAGTGCAGGAGCTTATTCTTTATTCAGAAAATCCGAGAATGGATTTTAAGACAGAGGTTGATTGGCATGAACAACATCAGCTATTAAAGGTTGCATTTCCTGTAGAGATTCGATCTACACAAGCAACCTATGATATTCAATTTGGAAATGTCCAAAGACCTACTCATTGGAATACAAGCTGGGATTATGCTAAGTTTGAAACAGTTGGACACCAATGGGCAGATCTATCAGAACATGGCTATGGAATTAGTCTTTTGAACGATTGTAAATATGGCTATGACATTAAAGATTCTACGATGCGTCTTTCCCTAATTAAATCTGGAACTTATCCAGATTATCTACAGGACCAAGGAGCTCATACGTTTACTTATTCGATTTTGCCCCATGAAGGCGACTGGAGAGAAGGTAGAACTGTCCAAGAGGCGTGGGATTTGAATCAGCCGTTAAAAGGATTAGAAGGAAAGTTAAAAACCACTGATTTCTCTTTATTCAAGGTAGCGTCCAGTCATTGTCTAATTGATGCAGTCAAAAAAGCAGAGGATGATAATAAAATCATTGTTCGTTTACATGAATTTATGGGGAAAAGGGGAATGGTAGAGCTAACATCAGATTCCCTTATTCAATCTTGGCGAGAATGCAATATTATGGAGCAACCAATTGGCGATAAACAGGAAAATGCAAAGCTATCATTTGAAATTAAGCCATATGAAATTAAGACGTTTTTAGTGGAAATCTAAATTTTCTAGGCAGGCTCTAAAGTGTTAAATATACTTTGAAGTCTGCCTTTTGCATGTTTTAATTGAAGGAAGCTTATACTTGGCCTTTTCTTATGTAACTCACAAATAATCGCTATTTTAAAAGACTTGTCTAAAGAAGGGGCAATATAACTAAACGAAAAACAGCATTTAATATAACAATTAGAACTTTTGGAAAAATTATTTCGTGCCCAGTATATAGGGACAAAGAGAGAAGGAGGAATAAAGGATAAAGTATTTATTGTACAAAACCCTTTCCCATTAGAAATACAATGCTACAGAGGTGCAATATATATAGAAATGAGAAAACTTTTGATAGAACCACTAAAAGAAGTTAGGGTCTATTTTTCTTTGTTATTTTCAATGCTTTTTCTAAAGGGATTATATCTTTCTCGATTGCCTTTAAATCAGACTGACACTTTTTTAATAGGTTTTGAATTTCATTCCATTTTTTGTTTTGAATCATAATAGCTTCTCCTTACATAATTGTGGTAATAATAAAAATTATGTGCAGTAAAGAAGAAGTATTCGTATTAAGAGTTGTTTCTTAGTTATTTTATGATAGAGGAAGTTACTTAGCAGGAGATTTTATATAATTTATCTTAGTATAGATGAACATAGTGCAGAATTTTGCTGCGGAATGAAGATGTGATTTTGGAATGGAAGGCGAATACATGAAAAACGGATATATAATCCAAAAGGAAGTGGATATGATCCAAATCTAATTTTCAATCCCAAACCACCTGCAATATTAAAATTGAACTGGACTGCCAATAATGACAGACCAGTTCAATTTACCACAAATCATTTAATCAAATCTAAACAACCTCTTTAATCGCCTTGTTCTTCCTCAATGGCCAAGCTTCTACTCCCTTAAGACCCTTGATATCATTTCGGTAGAAAACAGGTTCTTTTCCTAGCTTTCTCTGTTTCATATAATGATCAAGTGCTTTAAAGGCAATAGGTCCGAGAATGGCGATAGCAGCTAAGTTTACAAGAGCCATTATTGCCATCGTAAAGTCAGCGAGATCCCAAACGATTTGCAGATTAGCTACTGCACCAAACATTACCATTCCAAGTGCTAATACTCGATAAAAGTTTAAGAAATTTTTGCTTTTACTAATAAACGGTAGGTTTGCTTCGCCGTAATAGTAGCACCCGATGATGGAAGTAAAGGCGAATAGGAATATGGCAATACCTAAGAAAATGCCACCCCATGTGCCAAAGTGTTCTGCCATCGCAGCTTGTGATAATTCAATGCCTGTTAAGCCTGATCCATATGCATCAGAAGTTAGGATAATAAAGGCAGTTGCAGAACAAACGAGTAAAGTATCAAAGAATACACCGAGGGCCTGAATAAATCCTTGTTTTGCCGGGTGGGATACAGATGCGGTTGCAGCCGCAATGGGATCTCCTCCAATCCCAGCTCCATTGGAGAAGAGACCTCTTTTAACTCCATTCATAATAGCTGCAGCAATTCCGCCGCCAACTACTTGTTCCATACCGAAGGCACTTTTAAAAATTAATGCTAAAACATGAGGAATCTCTGTAATATTGGTGATTACTACAAAGATTGCAAGAAGAATATAGCCTAAGGCCATAAAGGGAACGATAAGAGATGAAATATCAGCAATACGTTTAATACCACCAAAAACAACTAAACTAGTAAGAATGACCAAGGCAACTCCAGCGATAATGGGACTAAGGCCAAATGAGTTTTCTAATGCAACAGCAATCGTATTACTCTGTACTGCATTAAAGGTAGTACCATATGAAAGAATCATCATGACAGCGAAAAGGGCACTCATCCACTTTTTATTCAGCTGCTTTTTCATATAGTAGGCAGGACCACCTTTGAAACGGCCATTGTCTTTTGCTTTATAAATTTGTGCCAAAGTATTTTCCACAAATGAGCTGGCACTGCCGAGAATAGCTACCATCCACATCCAAAATACTGCTCCAGGTCCTCCAATTGCTAAGGCAATGGCTACTCCTGCAAGATTGCCTGTACCAATTCGAGTACCTGCCCCTACGAAAAATGCTTGTAGAGAAGAAATTTGTTTTTTCTCTGTGTGTTCAGGTGGCTTCTCTTTCACTTTCAATAAGCGAAACATTTCTTTTACATGCCTGATTTGTGCAAATTTTGATCCAATGGTGAAGTATATCCCAAGCCCAAGTAAAACGGCTATCAACACATACCCCCAAAGTACCGTATTTCCACTTGCGATTAACTTTTCAATAATATTCACGCAACCCCTCCCAAAAATTTTATGGTTTCGATTATCTCGAAAAATGTTGCACCTGTCAAATAAAATTGGTCGTTATCACTGTCAAAAAACCGATGTGGATATTTATGGAATCGTCTGTATCCCTTATTATTATTGGCTTTAATTGATAGTGCTAAATAATTAAATTATTTAAAAAATTATTTTAGAGTGTACGAGAAGAAAGCAGTTAATAATTACTTTTATAGACAGGGTAGAGCTTCATTTTATCTGTATGCTGCTTCATTAATTATTATTGTTAATAAACCATTCAATAGTGGGACATATGTCATGTTGGAAAAAATTCAAATCGTCCCCTTTGACAACATCTACTTACTAATGGTAAGTTAGTTGTTGTCTATAACGAACTAGAAAGTTGGAGGGGAATTATGTCACAATTAGAACAAGTTATGAAGAGTCGTAAGTCAGTTAGAGTTTATGATTCTACTCACAAAATGGATAAGCAGGAATTAGAAGAAATCATAGAGATGGCTACAAGTGCTCCATCTTCAAGTAATCTACAATCTTGGAGATTTATTGTTATACAAGATCAAGAAATCAAGAAAGAGTTACGAGCAATTGGAAACAATCAAGCGCAAATTGAAGATTCTTCCGCAATTATTGCAGTATTAGGAGATACAGAAGCTTATAGAAACGTAGAGAAAATCTATGAACAAAATGTTTCTCTTGGTTACATGGATCAAGCTATTGCAGATAGAACAATTAGCAATACACAAAGCATATACCCTAATCTTCCAAAACAAACACTAGCTCAAATTGCTAGCTATGATGCAGGATTAATTTCTATGCAAATTCTATTACTAGCCAAAGAACGGGGATATGATACGGTAGTAATGGGAGGCTTTGATAAAGCAGCATTTGCCAAACGGTTTGATTTGCCTGAAAATCAATTTCCAATTACATTAATTGCTATAGGTAAAGCCACTGCACCTGCTTTTAATACAAGTAGATTGCCGGTTGAAAAGATTACGAAATTTTATTGATTGAAGATAATTATAAGGGAAGAGATAATCTTTAAGGTTGTCTCTTTTTAAACCATTCTTTTTGTAATTTATTCCTAAGCACGCTAAACTAAAAGAGAATTCAGAAAGAGGAGTGTGAAAAGATGAACGATGTTACATTAAATAATGGCTTAAAGATGCCCCAACTAGGATTTGGCGTATGGCAGGTTCCTGATGAGGAAGCGGCTCTTGCTGTTACGAATGCCTTTAAAGTTGGCTATACCTCTATTGATACAGCGATGGTATATCGAAATGAACAAGGCGTTGGAAAAGCAATTAAAGATTCGTCTATTCCCCGTGAAGATTTATTTATCACAACAAAGGTTTGGAATAGTGATCAGGGGTATGAAAATACGCTAAGAGCTTTTGATGAAAGCTTAGAAAGATTAGGTCTTGATTATGTTGATCTCTATTTGATTCACTGGCCAACTCCACAATTTGATGAATATGTTGATACATATAAGGCATTAGAAAAGTTATATAGAGATGGCAGAGTAAAGGCCATTGGTGTTTGCAACTTTGAAATGGAACACTTAGAGCGCATTTTGAATGAATGTGAAGTAAAGCCTGTTTTGAATCAGGTTGAATGTCATCCGTACTTAGCCCAAAATGAATTAAAAGAATATTGTGCAAAGCATGATATATTTGTTGAAGCGTGGAGTCCACTTGATCAAGGAGGAGAAGTCCTTCAAGATGCAGTCATCCAACAGATAGCAGTAGCAAAAGGGAAAACACCAGCACAAGTAGTACTACGTTGGCATTTGCAAAATAATACGATCGTCATTCCAAAATCTGTTACACCATCTCGTATTGAGGAAAATTTTCAAGTATTTGATTTTGAATTAACGAATGAGGAAATGAAACAAATTAATGAGCTAAACCGCGACAGACGAAAAGGTCCACATCCAAATGATATGAATAAACGATAATAAAGAAAAGGGAATAGAGATGCTAAAAAAAACTAGCAATTCTATTCCCTTTTACTTTGTTTACAGTTAGGAGAATATTTGTGAAGCCTCATTCCTCTACCGAACACTCCTAAACCGATACTCTTAATTATTTTCTTTTCACAGAACCTTTAGAAAGGATTTGTTCCTATTACAGTAGCTGCTTTTACATAGATTCTTGGATGTAATTTTAATTGAGAAACAATAAGTTCAGCGATATCTTCTGGCTGCATATACTTCTCTGCACTGCCTTTGATTAAATCAGTTTGAACAGCTAGTTCTGTTGCAACTGTGCTTGGTGTTAAGGATGTAACGCGAATATTGTTTCTGCGTACCTCTTGTGCCAATGATTCTGTCATTCCAATTAGACCGAATTTAGAAGCACTATAAGCACTAGACGTTGCTGCCCCATTTAAACCATTTGTGGAAGAAATATTGATAATATCTCCACCATTTTTTTCAATTAATTGTGGTAGAACTGCTCGAGTTACATAGTATGGCCCCATTAGGTTTACATCAATGATTTTCTTCCATTCTTCAGGATTCATGTCCAATAGAGACCCAAATGTTCCAATTCCAGCATTATTAATCAAAATATCCGCTTTTCCAAGCTCTTTTGTTAATGTCGCGACTGCTTCGTTTACTTCTTCTAAAGAAGAGACGTCAACAGTTGCATAAGCAGCTTTAACACCAAGTGCTTCAACCTCTGTTACTACTTCTTTTAACGCTTCTTCTGTACGAGCGAGTAAGCCTACATTTACTCCTTCATTTGCTAATGAAATTGCTACAGCTTTCCCAATTCCTCTTCCAGCTCCTGTAATGAATGCAATTTTTCCTTTTAAAGCTTGTGCCATAATAAGCAACTCCTTCCAAGATAAACTCCTCTTTAAATATCTTTTACTATTTTATAATTTTCTCTAACCATAAGCAAGAAAGCCGCTTAGAGAAAAAAAGACCCCTTCCCTTTTTCATTGTGTAAGAGAGGAAAAACAAGGATAATAAAGTCAAGATGTTCTTACTAAAAAGGAGGATTAGATATGTCTTTTTCCTTGTCTCCTATTGGTTTGGTTATTGCTATTGGATTACTTTTACCGAATATCCTGTTTATTATTTTTTTTCCACCAAAAAATATACCTTCTAAAACGAGAAGCACTCCTCTTATCTTTCCTTTTATGGAAAGGGTAGGACAAATAGGCTGTCTATTTCTATTATCTACTACTACTAATCCGGTAAAAGTAATAGATGGGTGGTTGATTCTATCCTTGCTTTTTCTCCTCTTGTATTATCTTCTTTGGATTATGTATGTAAAGAATGACCGAGACTACAGCTTTCTTACAAAGTCTTTTCTGTTTATTCCTATTCCATTAGCAATTTTGCCTTGCTGTATTTTTTTCGTATCAGCCATTTGGGGACATTCTATATGGTTAGGAATAGGTACTATTATTTTTGCAATTGGTCATTGGAAAGTAAGCTCGGATAGTATTGTATAATAGGTTTATTATAGTGTTCTTAAAATAAATAAGAAGGAGATAAAGAATGGCAAAAACGATTGTCGAAAAATTAAATTTAAAAAAATATAAAAAAATGGCGATTCTTAATAATCCAAAAGAAACTGATTATTTTTCAGGATTGGATGAGTATGATGATGAGCTACTATCTAAATATGATGCTATATTTGGATTTGTACTAGATATGAATGAGATGCGAGAAATGGTTGATACGATTATTCGAAAAGAATCTTTAAATAAGAAAGGCTATATTTTTTTAGCGTATCCAAAGAAAGGGAATAAAGTCTACTCAACATATATTCATCGGGATGAACTATTCTCGGGATTAAATACAGATTCAGAAGGGTACGTCGGGGAAAGTACGATAAAATTTGCGCGAATGGTTGGATTAGATGATGTATTTACTGTAATTGGTTTAAAAGAGGAAGAAAAAAAGAAGAAAGTAGCATTTTCCTCAAAAGCGAGCCAGCGTGTAGATGATTACATAGAAAAAATACCAGATATTGAAAAGGATTTAACAGATTCGCCGGAGCTATTATCCTTCTACCAATCCCTAACACCAGGGTATCGCAAGGACTGGGCGCGGTATGTATATAGTGCAAAGCAAGAAGGAACGAGAGAAAAAAGGAAAGCGGAAATGAAGATAATTCTTCAGTCTGGTTATAAAAGTAGGGATATTTATAAAAGAGAGTATGGAAGAGAAAAATAAGCATTTTTTCAAAAGGCGTGTTTCTTTCTTTTAAACACGCCATTTCCACGCCTTTACTTTTGTCGCATCAACTATTCGTATTTCTCCATTTTAAAAAAGTGCTTTCCATTAAATCAATAAGTACAAAAAGAAGAAAACCTACTAAGCTTAAGACGATAATTCCGCTATACATATCAAGGTAATTTATGCGCATCCAAGCGTCCATTATATAATAACCCATTCCATATTGATAGTTTTAATTATCGTTTTCCAAATGATTATAGCTGTTCGTGACAGTGTTAAAGATATTCCCAAAGAAACCTACTATATCCTTCGATGTCTTGGCACTCGTAAATGGCGAGAATTTAAAGAAATCACATTACCTGCTTCGCTTTCTTCTATACTTAGCTCTATTCGTATTGCATTAGGTTAATATCTTATTCCATTGTTTAGATTGACCCATCAATAAACCAACTAGTAAACCGAAACATACAGAAATTGCTATCCCAACAAAAATTCAAACAAGACTATAGCCTAAATGAATGTAAATATCTTGTGATGCTAAAGAGTAAATATTAGAAAGAACCTCTATAGGTGCTGGCAATATTGGTTTGTTGATGATGAGAGAAACGGCATACCAAAGAAGGATAATGGAAATAAAGCCGAATAAGAAATCCTTCCATTTATCAATGATTTTCATTTTTTCCATTCCTTTGTCATGATATTTCGAATATCCGTTGCGATTTGTAAATACTCGATGGATGTTCGTTTGTTTTCAACCTTGTGAACAGGATTATCTAAAATGGTGATTATTCTTCCAGGAGAAGGAGACATAATCACCATTTTAGTCCCTAAATAAATGGCCTCTTCTATACTATGAGTAATAAGCAAGGTTGTAATATTTTGTTCCTTCCATATCTACAAAAATAGCTCTTGAATACTTTCCCTCGTTAAAATCTGTTTTATTTAGGAACATTGCTCAAGTAGATACAAACGCTGGCGTAAAGTCACCTAAATCGCCGGTAACCGCAATCCAAGCTCCCATTGGTGCAATGGCACAGGTCACTCCAAGAAAGAAATGGCATAGAAAGGTGAATCGTTTCGTGTAAGAATAGGCAACCAGAAAGATAAGTGCCCTGGAGAAAGTAATGCATATAATGGATTAATAAAGAAAGCGGAAAGGACCATTATGACAAAACAGAAACAGGAGAATAGGATAACTTCTTTTTTTGACAATACTCCCTGAGGAAGCTGCCTAGATGCTGTTCGTGGATTTTTTGCATCTATTTCTGCATCTATTACTCTATTAATTGCATTTGCTCCTGTCCGTGCACTTAATAGTGAGAGAAAGATTAAGCCAATCTTCCAAGGAGGCAAAAAGCTATTTGCTGTAAGTTTGCTAGCTAGTATCATGGAAACTAGACCAAAGGAAAGAGAAAAAATCGTATACTGGAACATAACTAAGGTGCCGTATTGCTTCACTTTATGGAGGGCTTTAGTTAAGACCATATTCTTTCCATCTCCTTGATACAAACTCTTTCATCTCAGTAGTCATTTCAATGTCATCTGGCCACTCTCTTGTATGCCCTTCACTAGACCATTTTTTTGTTGCATCGACACCTAGTCGATAGCCTAAATGCGACATATTGGAAGCATGATCTAATGCATCAAGTGGCCCTTCGCTAATTACCAGATCACGTTTTGCATCAATATTATTGAAGACCTTCCAAGCAACTGTAGAAAGATCATGTGGATTAATGTTTTCGTCTACTACAATAATCATTTTGGTATACATCATTTGGCCAATACCCCATAAGGAGTTCATTATTTTTTTGGCATGACCAGGAAACCGTTTCTTTATTGAAACAATTACACAGTTATGGAACACTCCTTCTAAAGGAAAGTTGTAGTCCACTATTTCAGGGTATTGCATCTTAATTAGAGGAAGGAAAATTCTTTCTGTTGCTTTTCCTAAATAACAATCTTCCATCGGTGGTTTCCCTACAATAGTTGTTGGGTAGATGGCATCTTTTCTATGTGTGATACATTTCACATGAAAGGTCGGATAGAAGTCTGCTAATGAATAATATCCAGTGTGATCGCCAAAAGGCCCTTCAAGACGAAGTTCTTCATTTACATCTACGTAGCCTTCTAAAATAAATTCTGCATTTGTTGGAACATAGATATCATTTGTTTTACTTTTTACGAGTGTAACAGGTCGTTTACGCAAAAAGCCTGCAAACATCATTTCATCAATCATTTTTGGAAGGGGAGCAGTGGCAGCATAAGTAATTGCTGGATCACAGCCTAAAGCAACAGAAACAGGCATTTTTCCGCCAAGCTTTTTATACTTTTCATAGATTTCTCTTCCATCTTTATGTAAGTGCCAATGCATGCCCGTTGTATTTTTATCATAGACCTGCATGCGGTACATCCCCATATTTTGTTGGCCTGTCTCAGGATCTTTCGTCATTATAAGTGGAAGTGTAATAAATTTCCCTCCGTCCTTTGGCCAACATTTTAAAATTGGTAATGTATTTAAATCAGGATCCATTTCTACGACATCCTGACAAGAACCTTTAGGGACTTTCAAAGGAAAAACATTAACTAGTCTACTAAGCTTTGGAAGTGCCTTGAATTTATTCATAAGCCCTAAATAGGTAGTCATGTCGATAAATTCGCCAATTTGATTTCCGATGATGTCCAAGTCGTCAACTTCCAATGCCATATTCATTCTTTTATAGGAACCCATCGCATTAATTAAGAGTGGAAATTTAGATCCTTTCACGTTATCGAATAATAGAGCAGGACCATTTTGCTTGGAGATTCGATCTGTTATCTCGGTTATTTCTAGTTCTGCATCCACTTCGACTTTTATCCGTTTTAGTTCATTTTCCTGATCTAAAGCGGCGACGAAATCATGTAAATCTTTGTATGCCATAATACAATCTCCTTCTAAAAAATAGTATGTGATAAAAGTAACATAGTTTATCATCAATTTAAAGACAGTCTATTCAAGTAAGTGTGACAAATTAAGGACAGTACCTAAAACTCTTCTAAAGGAAGAGGAGGTACTGTCCTTTCTAGGATTAGGAATGTTTTTAAAGCAGAAATCATAGTTTAGTATATATAGCAAATTTAAGAAGGAGAGGACTATATTGAATTTTGTTAAATTAGCAGATCTTTTTTGGAATGGCATGACTTTGACTTTTGTAGATCATAAAGGCATTATTTATACATACTTGTCCTTTATGATTATAGCTTTACTCTTTGAGATATTTCTTACAGTGCTAATAGGTATATCTATTTATTTCTTTTATCAATTTGGATATTCCCCAGATTTATCTTTTTACATTGCATGTTGCCTTGTATCCCTACTATTAGTTATGACAATCATTACAATTATATCTATTTTTAGGAAGATGAATATGTATCAAAAAGTTATTAAATTAGCTCCCTCTTCTTCCGTAAATAGTAGAATAAAATGACACAGCAAATGGAGCAAAGTAGGGATAGAAGTGCAATAAATCCATAGCCTGCCTGTTGTCCAATGATACCATTACTCGTATGGAACAAACGATTTATCCCATCTATAATGACTCCAATTAGCAAGTTTCCGAGTACACTTGCAATTCCCATTAATGTAACTGTAAAGGTTATAGCTGTACCAGTTCCCCTTGGATACCTTTTTGCCAGCAATGCCATGACAGTCGGATATATGGGAGCGATGCCAATTCCAGCAATTGCAAACAGAATGGCACCTTTTTCTCCAATGATAATGGCAGAAAAACTGCAAATGCCAGAGAAAGCAGCAAAAATCATGATGGAAAGTGTATAACCGATTCTATCTGTTAATGGGCCAAGGATTAGTCTTGAAAGCATAAAAAATAAGAAGAACATTGATAGCATGCCAGAAGCTGTTTCTATATTCCATGAATACGCTTTAATTAAAAAGTTAACTAACCAGCCTCCTACAGCTAGTTCAGACACTACTCCAAAGGAAAGAATCATTACAATGAGCCAAGCAACTGGATCCCGAAGTAAAATTCGATAAGATACATTCTCTTCGCCATTTGTTTCTTCCTCTGGAAATTTTCCGAAAAAAGAAGGGATGATAGGCAGAAGGGCTAATAGCAATACAATAAAATACATCCCTCGCCAGCTTAATTCTCCTCCTGAGATAGTCCATCTCATCATCCAAGATGCAATAATTGGTGCTACCATCGAACTTAAACCATAGAAAAAGTGTGCAAGATTCATCATAAATCCTGTATTTTTTGTGAAAATACGAGCAGCCATTATCCCTAGGCCAATTTCAAGCATTCCATTTCCAATATATAAAAGGAAATAGGAAGAAGAAAGGGCAAAATATTTTTCAGAAAAATATAGACATATGCCAGAGACAGCCATTGATGCAAAAGCAACAATACCTGTCCATTTAATGCCAATCCTATTTGCTAAAGCAGCTGTAAAGGTACAGGCAATTAAATAGCCGAGGGAGTTGATTGCAAGCAAAAATCCTATTTGCGACTCACTTAAAAGGAAATCAGCTTGAATGATTGGAATGGCAGGTCCTTTCACATTTTCTGATAATCCGAAAATAAGAAAACCACCAAAAATGACAATAAGAAGAAGGGAGTAATTAAGCTTTGACTTTTCTTTATTAGAAGCGTTTAAGTGATCCATAGACATCCTTTCTTTTTCCTAAATGTAGCGTGATATAAAGATTATGAAAATACTTATTTATGATATCGGGATTGACGAGATGGAAGATGTTCATTATTTTCGACAGTAGGACTGTCATTACTGTTTGATTGATTGTTTCTTTTATGAAAAATCTTTTTAATTCCTTTAAAAATTAAGGTGATAACTAGGTATATTCCGAAAAAAAGAAGGAAACCGTTAATACCCGCAACAGCATCTGCGAACTCCATATTCCCCCGTCCTGTAATCCCCTGCTGAATTTCAATAGCAAATACTAATACGAGGATGAGCGTAAAAGTATAGATAAATGAAATGCTCTTAATGCTCCAGGCTGCTAAGCGTTTAAAGATGAATTGCACAATAAAGAATGAAATAATTCCAATGATGCCAATAATCCATAAATGTAAGTCTTTGTCTGTAGCTTGCCAGCCAAGAATAGAGGCAACGTCCATAATAATATCGTGGAGAATATTGACAATTTCAGCTATTATTTTAAAAAACTCTGCCATTTTATACCTCCTTTAAAAAGTCATCTTTCATCAAATTATACTTGACGATGGGAAAAATTAAAATAAGTAATCTATTAATCTAGCCTTGAAATATCCTTCAAGTTAAGGGATAAACATGTTACTATAGGAGAAAAGATGTTCATTACAACGAACGGTTTTGGAAATTAGGAAGAGGATGGTGGATATTATGATTAACAATTTTGATGAAGTAGTAAATCGACGAAATACTTATTCCGTTAAATGGGATGGTGGAAAGATGATTAAGGAGATGGGATTAACAGAGCGTTATGATGAGGAGACTATTCCGCTCTTTACAGCAGATATGGATTTGCCTGTACCACAAGCATTAGTTGATGCATTACATAAAACGGTTGATAATCGCATATATGGCTATTCTGTTTTTCCAGACGAATATTATGAAGCAATTCAGTACTGGTTCAAAAAAAGACATGATTGGAATATAGAGAGAGACTCTATTGTCTATAGTCCCGGAACGGTTCATGCGATTAATATGGCTGTTCGTGCTTTTACAGAAGCTGGCGATGGGGTAATTATTCAACGTCCGGTTTATCCGCCATTCACCTCAGCAGTTGAAGAGAATGGAAGAGTAGTAAGAAATAACGCATTACTTAAAGATGAAGAAGGTTACTATACGATAGATTTTGCTGATTTTGAAGAAAAGGCAAAGGAAGAATCAACAAAGTTATTTATTCTTTGTAATCCCCATAATCCAACTGGACGTATTTTTTCAGTGGAAGAACTTACTCGTTTATATGAGATTTGTGTGAAACATAATGTGTTAATTATTGCAGATGAAATCCATGGTGATTTAATAAGATGCAATCAGAAATTCACTCCAATTGCGATGATTGCAGAAAATAATGACCATTTGATTACTTGTACGGCTATCAATAAAACATTTAATGTAGCAGGACTTCACTGTACAAATTTAATTATTCCGAATGTAAAGCTACGTAATAAATTTAAAAAAACGATGGGCCATCAATTAGCGTCTCCTTTCACCATTTCTGCGCTTATTGCAGTATATAAGGAAGGAGAAGAATGGCTCGAGGAACTAAAAGAATACATTGACGGAACAATGGAATGGGTGAAGGCATATATAGATGAACATATGCCAAAGGTCAAAGTAACGATTCCAGAAGGAACCTATATTATGTGGATGGATTTTGGAGGTTATGGAATTACTCCAGAAGAAGTACATGAACGTATTTATCATCGAGCTAATGTTTTGCTGGAGGATGGTAGTATGTTTGGAGAAGAGGGAATTACATATCAACGAATCTGCATCCCATCTCCAAGATCCATTATTAAAGAAGCAATCGAAAGAATCGCAAAAGAGTTCGCGGATTTGAAATAAGAGAAACATTTTGTTTTTTAGGGTCTGATACTAAAAGATACATTATTTCAGCTAGTGTAACAGGAGGAACTGTGCACTTAAATGAAAAAAGATATCTTTTATAATCAGATTCTTTTTTTGCTGCTCGATTTTCAGGTTTAGTTTTAATAAATAAGGGGAAAGGAGAGATGGTTGTTTTTTTTATTAAATCTAACACAATTTTAGTTAAGAAAAAATTAAGCTTCTTTTTTTATCCTACAGATTAAGAAGCAAATTTTTTTGATTTATCATTTACAAATATATGATTGAATATATTAGTTGTACTACTGTATAAAAAAATGAAAAGTGCTAATGATGTTACTAGGTATTTATCAAGTAGGTTAGTAGTAACGGAAGAAATGATGTTATTAATTTTGTTTTATAGAAAGGGTTAGTTAAATGAAGAATATATTGATTAGAGCAGGCATGTCACCTCTAGATATTTTTGATGCATCTTACATACTAAACAATAATTCGATAGGCGGGAATGTTGGAAACCTAATATATCAATATAGTGTTTTCCGTACATTAATGACAGAGGACACAATCATAACGCCAGATTACTATGAATATGAACCATCCAGAGCGGATGAAATTAATGAAAAATATGACTGTTATGTCATTCCATTGGCAGATGCATTTCGGAAAGAATTTGTTCCGACGTTACGTAAGTACACACAATTAATAAAAAAATTAAAGATTCCAGTTTATGTTATTGGTGTTGGACTTCGTGCTCCATTTGAGCCGAAATTAAATGAAGGTTTTCCTTTTGATGAAGATGTAAAAGAGTTTATTAAGGCAGTTTTAGAAAAATCAAATATAGTTGGATTACGAGGTGAGATTACCTCTAAGTATTTGACTGGTTTAGGCTTTAAAGAAGGAGTAGATCATACTGTAATTGGGTGCCCTTCTATGTATACGTTTGGCAGAGAATTGACTATTAGAGAAACAAATATTACGAAAGAGACTATGGTTTGTGTAAATTCTTCTCGTTTATCACCAAAAAACGTCCTTGACTTTATTACTAGAGGCATGCAGGAATATCCAAATCATTATTTTATTCCACAATGGCTTAAAGAATTAAGACTAGTACATTTAGGCGCACCAGCGATAGCGCCAGACAGCAACAATTACCCAGTTAAGATTTCTGATCCGGCATATGCAAATAATAGAGTTCGCTATCCTTTGAATGCGCCAACATGGTTTGATTTTATTGGTCAAGCCGATTTAAGCTTTGGAGCTAGACTACATGGGAACATTACTGCAACTATATCTGGAACACCAAGCATCATTATTCCAAAGGATGCTCGGATGAGGGAGTTGGCAGAATATCATCAGCTAACACATGTGATGGCAAATGAAATTAATGAGAAAACAAGATTATCTGATTTAATTGAAAAAGTAGATTTCCAACAGCCGACAAAACGTCAAGCGGAGAATTTTGATAACTATATTCATTTCCTGAATAAAAATAAAATCGATCATATTTATAAAGAAACGAATCACCCAGCTCGAATACCATTGGAAGAAAGATTGTCTAACGTTTCATTACTTCCATTAGAAGTACCAATTAGTGCTTGCAGTATTGAAGAAACGGTTGCTAGATGGGAGAAATTCTATTCAGGAGAATCTCCGCAAATTAATACATTGAAGAAGAAAGTCAAAGAAAAAGACAATAAAATTAAGAAGCTAGAAGGACAATTAAATCGAAAGTCTGTCAAACTAGTATTGAAAGCTGCAAATGTATTTAGGTAAAGGTTGATCCGTTTATGATTTTATTTAAAGGCATCCTTTTCATAAGTACTTCAAACAACCGAAGCAACAATCTTTTAGAATTAATACTTAAGTAAAAAAGAAAAGCACCCATGTTAAACAGTGAGGTGCTTTTTTTAATATGGATTCACTTTAAATGCTAGGTTTAAAAGGATTCTATCCTGTCAAAAATATAAAAATGCATGTCTTTTAAACACAGGCTAAAATAGGACAAAGGTACGATAAAAAAATGTGGTGAGGAAGAAGCGAATATGAAAAAAATATTAATAAGAGCTGGTATGTCACCCTTAGAACCATTTGATGCGGCAAAAATGATGATTGATAATACCTTTGGTGGGAATATCGGAAACCTAATCTATCAATTCAGTGTGTTTCGGACGTTGATGACTGAAGATACAATGATTACACCAGATTATTATACATATGGCCCTGAGAGAGCAGATGAAATAAACGAAAATTATGATTGCTATGTTATCCCATTAGCGGACGCTTTTCGGAATGAATTTATTCCATCCCTTAGACGATATACGAAATTAATCAATAAGTTAAAAGTCCCAGTTATTGTAATTGGCGTCGGATTAAGAGCTCCTTTTGAACCAAAGCTAAATGAAGGATTTCCATTCGATAAAGATGTGAAAAATTTTGTTCAAGCTGTTTTAAAGAAATCATCTATAATTGGCGTCCGTGGAGAAATTACAGCAAAATATCTAACTCGTTTAGGCTTTCGTGAAGGCATTGACCATGTAGTAATTGGCTGTCCTTCCATGTATACCTTTGGAAGAGAATTACATATAAGAAATACTCATATAACGAAAGAGTCAAAAATCTGTGTTAATTCTTCTCGTCGTTCCCAAAAAAAGGTCCTAGACTTTATTGCTAGAGGGATGGAAGAATATCCAAATCATTATTTTATTCCGCAATGGTTAAAAGAATTGAAATTAACGTATTTGGGAGCACCATCCATAGCAGAAGTAAGCAAAAAATATCCAATTAAAATGTCAGATCCTGTATATATGAACAATAGAGTCCGATTTTTCCTAAATGTACCTACATGGTTAGACTTTATGAAAGATGCTGATCTGAGTTTTGGAGCAAGGCTGCATGGGAATATTGCAGCAACGATTGCAGGAACCCCAAGTTTAATTATTCCTAAGGATGCTCGAATGAGGGAATTAGCTGAGTACCATCAACTAACAAAGTTAATGGCTAATAAAATAACGAGCAAGACAACCTTGTCTGGAATAATAGAGAAAAGTGACTTTCAAGCACCTACAAAGGTACACGCTATGAATTTTGATCACTTTATTGATTTTCTTAATAAGAATAAATTAGAGCATATTTATAAAGATACAAATACACCATCGATTGTTCCATTAGATCGAAAGCTGGCAGAAATTAAACTTGAACCTCCTGTGCACCCATTAAGTGGATGTAGTCTAGAGGAAATGGTAGAGCGATGGGAGCGATATTATCCATTAGAAAATAGCCCGAAAAATACAAGTACACCATCTATTACAAAAGACCATTTTAAGACAATGTTTATCGATATGATTGCAACAAAAAAGGAGAAAGTCTTCAAAAAGTTCTCAAATAATAGGCAGTAGGTAACGAAAATCACTGTGAAAATAAATATAGCTATTAGAAAGTATTTCAGCTTCCTTTCTAATAGTTATATTTAGTTATTCCACATAAAAAAGATTTTTTTATAAAACACGACGTATTCTTTACCAATAGACAAAAGATAATATATAATAGAGAAGAAGGAATTCCACTTTTTGTGGACTTGCTATATTTTTTACTAAATTGAAAGGATGATTTTTATTGTTATTCAACAGGCAGTACAAACCGAATTAATTAAAAAGTATTGGGAAATGTATGAAAGTAAGAAAGAGAGGCCGTATCTTGTAAAGCCTTCAATGCCAGTTATGTATTTTGGTAATAGTAAGAAGTATTTTGAATCCCCTATCCGCATCATTACTGTAGGTCTAAATCCGTCTAGGCGCGATTTCCCTGACCCTGACCCTTTCCAAAGGTTTCAATCAATGAAACGAGACCATCACTATCAATTCAATCAACAATATATTACTGCACTTGACCAGTATTTTGAAAAAGACCCATATAAAGCATGGTATGAGCCTTCTTTTGAACCGATTTTGAATGGATTAAATGCAAGCTTTTATGGTAATAAAGAAAATACGGCATTGCATACAGATATTTGCTCACCGCTTGCAACGAATCCTACTTGGGATAGTTTAAGCAAAGAAGCAAAGAAAGACCTTCAAGCTAGTGGCGTGAAATTATGGCATGAGCTTATCGAATACTTACAACCAGATGTTATTCTTATTTCAGCTGCAGGAGAACATCTATCAAAAATTAAATTTGAGACAGAAAGTGATTGGGAGACAGTTTATACGGTTCCTAATTCACGTTATTTAATAAATAGTAAGAAAGTAAAATTAGCGAATAAAACAGTGAATGTCTATTACGGCAGATCAGCAGAAATACCATTTGGCCAAGTTTCTCCAAGCAATAAGGTGAAGATTGGTGAATATATTAGGGTGATTGCTGAGAAGAAGGATCAGCCGATTGATTTTAGAGCATTTCACCATGCGGTTTTAGAATCGGAGCAGCGAGATAATCAACTTTTTGGCTGGAGTCAAGAAGCGAACTAATATAAAAAGGAATCAGACAGTTATGTTTGATTCCTTTTTGTATTTAGTAAAACCATTTAAAAATAAATCTTCGAAAATAGCCGGTTATTTTTTGCTCCAGTTATTGAACATTTTCTCCGCTTTCATAGCTAATACTACAAAGCATCGGCTATAATTTTTTTATAAAAAGCAACAGATAGAATCCCAAATATCGAATAGAGTACTGCATAGAGTCCCATTACGATGAACATGGGAGCCCATAATTCTGTCCCGAAGAAAAACCAGCCAGACTGAACAGCAAAATAACTATGAAGCAAGCCGACTAGTAATGGGATACCAAAGTTAAATAGCTGTTTTATTTTGATTCCATTTAATAAGTCATTCTGTGTATATCCTAATTTGCGGAGAATGGTATAAGTATATTTTTCTTCTTCTCCTTCATCCATTTGTTTAAAATAGAGAATACAACCAGACGTTATGAGAAAGGTAAGTCCAAGAAAACCGACGATAAACATTGTCAAACCCATCATTTCTTTTTGGGTTTGGATTCTATCATAGCGTGAAATAGAACTTGAATTTTCTAAAGATAGCTGTTGATAAAGTTTATTTGCAGCTGCGATTTCATGGTCCTTGTTAATATGAATTCCAATATATATATTAGATGGTGTTTGGATACTTTCATCCATATTCTTTTCTAGTAAATGAAAAACAGATGAGTCGACAATAACGGTTGGAAGTCCGCCACTAGTAAAGGTATAAGGGATAAGGAATAGATCCTTTTGTCCTACATAATTTAATGAGAGTGAGCTTCCATTGACCAAAATGGAAATAGTTCCTTTTGACTTTAGGTTTATAAACTTTTCTAATGCAGAACTATACCTAGTGAAAGCTACTTCCTCTTTTGATAAGCTCACACCCTTTACATATTCTTCGCTAATGACAGGCAATTGCATCTTGGTAGAATCTAGGGTGGATTCGCCTGGAATGTCGTTCAAGATGTCTTTTACATTGAAATCTGCTTGAATAACAGGAATTCTTTCTTCCTTATAAGCGATTTCTTGTTTATTCAGTAGCTTAGAGAATGCTTCGGCATCTTCTGAATGAGCAAAGGTGAAATCTGCTGGAACAGTTTCCTTCGCTGTTTTTTCAGCAGAATAGTAGGATATATAGCTTAAGCATAATAAGCCTATTGCTAGCGCCGATACAGATGTGATTATCGTTAATAAAATAGAGTTCGATTTCATACGAAACATAATACTAGATAAGGAAAGAACTTGATTAATATTAATGTAACCATTTTTCTTTTTGCGAATAAGGTTGAATAGAAAACTAACGGATCCCTTATAAAACAAATAGGTTCCAATTATTACAAGGGATAGAATCGAAATCATTGCCATAAATAGCATATTCATTGTTTGAAAAGAACCACTAAATAGTTTTGAAGAGATAAAATAGCCGCTAATAATAAAGACAATGCCAACAATACCAATGATTATTTCCCATACTGACATTTTCTTCACTCGTGCTTGTGTAGAAGAAGTAATACGGAATAAGGAAAGGATGGTCTGTCTTTTAATGAAAATATAATTCATTAACATAATGAAAATGTATATGATACAAAAAACTATGATTGTTTGCACAAGAGCCTCGGTAGAAAAGTGAAGCTTGGTAATGGCTGTTACACCAGTTACTTTAAATAAAATCATGACGGTTACTTTTGAAAAAGAAAATCCGATAAAAATACCAATAATGATAGATAAAAAGTATAAGATGAAATTTTCCAGTGTTAACAAACGAAAGATTCTGCTTTTCGTCATTCCAATCAATTGAAACAAGCCAATTTCTTTTCCGCGCCGTTTAATAAAAATCGTATTAGCGTAAAGGAGAAAAATCGAAACGATAGCAACTAATAATAAGGAAGCAGCTTTAATGGCAGCAGCACCTTTCACTGTGTTCCCGGCAGCATCCATTGACGGATCATATTGTAATGTCACAAAGGAAAAATACAATGAAACACTAAATACTAAGGCAAAAATATATAGATAATAGTATTTTATATTTTTTTTGAGATTACGAATGACTAGATTACTTAAAGTCATTTTGCACACCACCCAAAATTCCTTGTGTTTTGATAATATCTTGGAAAAAACGTTGTCTATCTTGATCCCCTTTATAAAGCTGTGTATAAATTTGTCCATCTTTAATGAAAACTACTCTGCTGCAATAGCTTGCAGCTACTGCATCATGTGTAACCATGAGGATTGTTGCATTTCTTGTTTGATTTAGATGGCTTAATTTATTTAATAAATCAGAAGCGGATTTCGAATCAAGCGCTCCAGTCGGTTCATCAGCAAAAATAATGTCTGGCTCATGGATGAATGCCCTTGCTGCAGACGTTCGTTGTTTTTGCCCTCCTGATATCTCGTTTGGATACTTATTCTTTATCTCGTAAATACCTAGGTCTTTTGCTAATTTATCAAAGCGTTGATGTGCCTCTTTTTGTGGTGTCTTTGTAATGGATAATGGCAAAAGAATATTTTCTTTTACTGTTAAAGTATCGAGTAAATTATAATCTTGAAAGATAAATCCTAAATGATTTTTTCGGAATTCAGCTAACTGTTTTTCCTTTAGACGTGTAATTTCTTTTTCAACAATGTGAATGGTTCCACCGGTAGCTTGGTCAATGGAAGAAAGGACGTTTAAAAGCGTAGTCTTTCCCGAACCCGATGCCCCCATAATGCTGACAAATTCAGCTTTTTGGACGCTTAAGTCTACACCTTTAAGCACTTCCTGGCGATTTGCTTTATTCCCATAACTTTTATGAACTTTTGAAGCAACTAATATGTCCATTTTTTTCACACTCCTATACATGATAGATTCATTATATAAAAGGATTTTTATACATTCCTTCGATTTGGCGAACAAATAAAAGAGGCATGTGACATTTTTGTCACGATGCCTCCCACAAACATTTTAATTAATGATGAAGTTGATCAAATGCATTGTTTTTCGGAAATGTTAGAGTCACTGTTGTTCCTTCATCTACCTTTGAATCCACCTCGATGATGATTTTTAGAGCGTCTGCAATTTTTTTGGATAGATATAATCCCATGCCTGTCGCATGATTATTTTGATGTTTAGCGGTAGAAGTGAAGCCTTTATCAAAAATTCTAGGCAAATCCTGAATGGCGATTCCAATCCCGCTATCCGCAATTTTCAAACATGTATAACCATGATGATCATAGCTTTTTAGGATAATATCTCCCTTGCTTCTATATTTCACAGCATTACTAATCAGTTGTCTCACAACAAAAGAAAGCCATTTTCCATCTGTTAGCACAGTGGTCTTTTGTAACTCGATATCAAAGCCAATCCCTTTTTGTATGCACCAAGATTGTAATGCCTTGATTTCATCGAAAAGGATATTCTCGAGATCGATACTTTCTATATATAAATCATTTTGAATAAAGGGAAACCGTTTTTGGTGGAGCTGTTGATCCAGCAAATGATGAATTCTCAGCCACTCGAACGTTAGGGATGCTTTTATTTCATGATTATCAATGGAGTCAATCAATAAACGTAATGCCGTTAACGGTGTTTTTACTTCGTGAATCCATGAAAGCAGTTCATCTTTTTCACGTTCAAGCTGTTCAAGATTTTGATTGCGCTCTTTCATTAGAATGGCAGTTTGCTGTGTAAAACTGTCCTCCATGATTTTCTCAAAAGGTGTTTTTGCTTTTGGTAAGGATGTAAGGTCTAAATCATCCTCTCGGGTAGAAAGCCCTTTATAAAAGTTTATTTCCTTTTGATATTGAAAGATTGAGAAGAGTAGAAACAAAAGCATGCTAATAAAGCAAATATAGACCATTGAATAAAAAGAGATGGTCTCATCGATACTTGCCATAAATAATTGAAACAGTTGTAGAAATAGAATAAAGATAATCCAGCTTTTTTTTCTTACACGGAATAAATAACACCAACGGATAAAATAGGTTATAATAGACTTATTAATTATTTAAGTTGGTGTTTATTTATGCGTACTAAAAA
>NZ_JBQHVO010000063.1:0-30931 GCF_052064465.1 Niallia sp. HCP3S3_B10
CGGAAAACAAAAGCCTACACTAAGTTAGAATGGTTTGGTAACTACCGATTCACCAGGTAATTCACTTTTTCAGTGGCCTCGCAGCGAGGAGCATTCCTCCCCGCGGAAAGCGACCGTCTGTGGCGCAATGGAACGACTTAGTTTTTACACTTGAATATATTTAAAACCATAAATAACAGATATGAAAAAGTAGCTTTATTTAAGAGCTAAATTAGAGATTGTTCGTCTTTAAAGATTAGTTATTTAGATTTGTCCCAACCTCTTATAAAAACATACAAAAATGAGACTATACACACTGCATTCAGTAATGTGTATAGTCTCAACTTGCTTAATAAGTGGATGATCTCTCTATCTAATAGTTCATTCCATCTATTTTTGTTCTACGGGTTTCTTTAATAATCCTAACAATAACGCAGATACAACAGCACCGATTACAATTGCTAGTAGGTATAACATCGGATTTCCATCAACCAATCCAACAACAAAAATACCGCCATGTGGTGCTCTTAGTCCAATATTAAATAGCATGGATAGCCCGCCTGTTACTGCTGCTCCAATTGCTACAGATGGAATAACACGCAATGGATCTGCTGCAGCAAATGGAATGGCACCTTCTGTAATGAACGATAATCCCATAATAAAGTTTGTTAAGCCTGCATCTTTTTCTTGTTTCGTAAATTTCTTTTTAAATAAAACAGTTGCTAACGCAATTGCAAGTGGAGGAACCATACCTCCAGCCATGATTGCAGCCATTGGTTCAAAAACACCATTAGCAATAAGACCTGTACCAAAGACATATGCTGATTTATTGATTGGCCCTCCCATATCTATAGCCATCATTGCACCTAATATAATTCCAAGGAGAACAGCATTTCCTGTACCAAGATTTGATAACCAGTTAGTCATCCCTGTATTGATTGCTGAAACTGGCTCCATGATAACGTAATTCATGATAAGACCGGTAAAGAAAATTCCTAATAATGGATAGAGTAAAATCGTTTTTATACCTTCTAATGATCTTGGAAGAACTTCTAATAATTTTTTCAGACCAATTACTATATAACCAGCTAAGAAACCACCGATTAAGCCACCAAGGAATCCGGCACCACCTTGTGCTGCCATAAAGCCGGCAACCATACCTGGTGCAAAGCCTGGGCGATCAGCAATACTCATTGCAATAAACCCTGCAAGAACTGGTACTAATAAGGCAAAAGCATTATCGCCACCAATGTACTTAATAACCGCTGCAAACGCATTATAGCTTGGATCATTTGGATCAGCTGAGTTATAACCGAACATAAAAGATATAGCGATTAGAATCCCGCCTCCAACAACGAATGGTAACATATTTGATACACCACTCATTAGATGTTTATAAATTTGGCCTCCAATCCCTTTTTTTCCTTCCTCTTTTCCTTCGCTAGAGCTACCAGAACCACCTTGATAAACTGGAGCTTGCTTTTTCAAAGCTCGATTAATTAATTCTTCTGGTTTACGGATACCATCTGCAACAGGGGTTTCAAGCACATGTTTTCCATTAAAACGCTCCATTTGTACTTTTGTATCTGCCGCCACAATTACGGCTGTTGCATTTTCAATTTCTTCTGCTGTCAGAACGTTTTTCGCTCCGCCAGATCCATTTGTTTCAACCTTAATGTCTACACCCATTTCAGCAGCTTTCGCTTTTAATGAATCGGCTGCCATATAAGTATGAGCAATACCAGTAGGACAAGCAGTTACTGCAACTATGAAATTCTTTTTATCTGCTATATTTTCCTCTTGTGATTCTTCCTCGACATCATAGCTATCAATAACTGCAAGAACATCCTGTTTAGAAGCAGCATTTAACAGCTTCGAACGAACTTCTTCTTTTAGCAATAAAGTTGATAGTCTTGATAATGCCTCCAAATGTGTATTATTTGCCCCGTCTGGTGCTGCAATCATAAAGAATAGATTGGCAGGCTGCCCATCTAGTGACTCATAATCAACCCCACTAGTAGATCGACCAAATGCAATAGCAGGAGATTTTACTGCACTTGTTTTTGCATGAGGAATGGCAATCCCTTCCCCAATACCTGTTGTACTTTGCTCTTCCCTTTTTAAAATAGCCTCTTTATACGTTTCTTTATCTATTAACTTTCCTGCTGAATAAAGAATATCGACTAGTTGATTGATTGCATCAATCTTTCCATTTCCTTCAATATTTAAAAGGATAGTTTCTTGCGTTAATAATTCGGTAATTTTCATCCCATAACGCTCCTTTTTCATTAATTTTCTATTTCAACCTTACTATTTTGTTAAATGAATTCCGTTTTATGCTTGTAGTTGGACTTGTGGAAGGAGACTCTCTACCTTCTCCTTTGTACATAATCCTATCGAAAATGCTGTAGCACTTCCTGAAGCAATGCTATAGCGGAAGGATTCTTTCATATCCTGTGTCTCTACATATTTAGCAAGAAATCCTGCTACCATACTATCTCCTGCACCAACAGAGCTTTGCACTTCTCCTTTTGGTACTGTACTAATTAGTTCTTCATGTTGGCTAATTAATATAGCTCCTTCGCCCGCTAAGGAAACAATTACATTTTGTGCACCCATTTCTACTAATTTTTTTCCATATGGGATTGCTTCTTGCGCATTCGTAATCGTTGTTCCAAACAAATCACCTAGCTCATGATGATTAGGCTTTATTAAAAATGGATGATACGGCAAGACTGCTTTTAGTAGCTCCCCTTCTGCATCGACAACAAATGAAACATTGTTTTCATGACAAATTTTCACAAGCTCCTCATAAGTTGTTTTCGGTAAGGTTGATGGAACGCTTCCTGCTAATACGAGTAAATCTTCTGAAGTTAAAGAAGCAATCTTATCCTTTAACGCTTGGAATTTTTCTGCAGAGATTGTTGGTCCACTTGCATTTAATTCTGTTTCCGTATCTGCTTTTAATTTCACATTGATACGTGTATCTTCTTCGACTTTCACAAAATCAGTGTCAATCTTTTCGGCAAGTAATTGCGTTTCAATGAAACTACCCGTAAAACCGCCAACAAAACCTAACGCTTTACTTTGCACGCCCATTCTTTTTAATACTTTGGAAACATTAATCCCTTTTCCACCTGCAAATTTACTTGTTTTTTCTAATCGATTAAGCTCTCCTAAATGCACTTCTTTAACTTCGATAATATAATCGACAGAAGGATTTAAGGTTAGGGTATAAATCATTCTTTCACAACCTTTATACTAGTTTTCCTTGAATATAAATCGTTTACTTCATCATCAAGGGAGTTTGTAATAATAGAAGCCTCATGCAAATTCGCTATTTTAGAAAAATAGACTTCTGAAAACTTACTGTCATCTGCGAGAAAGAATGCTTCTCTGGATAATGATAAAGCCTTGCTTTTCACCATGGCTTCCTCTTGGTCAGGTGTAGTATACCCATATTCAGGATGAATACCATTAACACCCATGAAGCATTTATCAAAACGGTAATGATCAAGACTAAGTATGGCACCACGACCCACTAATGCATTTGTCTTTTCTTTTACATACCCTCCCGTTAGGAAGGTTTGAATGCGAGCTTCTAGTAAGCTGGACAAATGCATAAGACCGTTTGTCACAACTACAATATCGCGATTTTTTAAAAATGGTAGCATTTCTGTAATGGTCGATCCTGCATCCAAATAAATGCTATCGCCATCCTCTACGAGATTTGCTGCAAAAGCTGCGATCATTTTCTTCTCTTGAACGTTTTTGAACGCTTTTTCACTCATGCTAGGCTCTTTTATTTTTCCTTGAAGCCTTGCAGCGCCACCATGTACTCTTTTTAAAAAACCTTCTTGCTCTAATTGTGTTAAATCTCGTCTAATTGTTGATTCAGATGTATTAGTAATATCTATTAACTCTTGTATTTTCACAACACTATGCTGTTTAAGCAATTGTACAATTAATTCATGCCTTTCAGGTGTTAACAAGATTATCACACTCCCTCTTCGGGTTGTCTTTCCTCTAACAACATCATAATGTAAACGATTTCGCATTTCAAGCATTTTCTTTCAAAAACAATCAAATATTATCATATTTTTGACGTTTTGTGAACGTTTTTAGTATAATCAGAATTTTCATTCAGGAAATCACAGTATAATTACCTGTATATTACCCGAATCTAGCATATTTAATTAACAATTATTAAATGTTTATGGTATCCTTTGTTCTGGTACTAAATTAATATTAATAAATGAAAAGGAATGAAAGTATGAAAAAAATCCCCTACTTCTATTTAGAATTGGTTAAAATTCTATTTTCAGCCGTACTCTTATTTGCACTATTTGGAACGGTTAATGATATGATCATAAAGCTTATTACTGGCTATTCTTATCCTAATGTTCATTTCTTGGAGAACAAACAGTCCCTTACTGGATTATTTATCTTACAATACATCGGATTTGCGTTAATTTATTTTGTTATTTATAAAAATGGCCTTTCCCTTATCAGTTTTAATAAAGGAATACAACGAAAAAAACTTCCACATGTATGGTCTAAATATTTTATAATTTTCGGAGCGGCTTTTATCCTATTATTTTATCTCGTACTTCTCCTAACCTAAATTATTTTAATAGAAAGTAATTGCGTAAAGATGGATTGTATGATACTATCAAATCAATATATAGTTGATAATCAACAAAATCTTACTATATATAGTTAATATAACAACTCTCAATATCCAATGTCTCTTTTTCGCTTCTTAAGAAGCGACTTTTTTTTGAAAGACATTTACATTTGTCGTAGAGAATGACAAATTCGTTTCATAGAATAGTTACGAAAAAATTTAATATGCCACAAGTTTTGGTGTCCTTATAAGGACTTAATAGGGAATTCGGTGCGAAGCCGAAGCTGTACCCGCAACTGTATGTGATACGAACTAAGAAAACCACTGAGAATATTCTTCTCGGGAAGGTCTTAGTGTAGGATAATTCACTAGCCAGGAGACCTGCCAAACACTTGTGTTTCATTACTCCGGGACTTTGAGATGATGAAACGATGGTATAAACTTAACCCCATACACACTTTTGGGATAGCTTTATGCCATCGTTTGATCCACTCAACAAGTTGAGTGGCTTTTTTTATTGGCTTTTTCTACCCTGTTGTGGAGAAATAAATAGATATCTATGCATTTCTCGCATATTCCCAAAGCAACAAAAAATGTAGAAAGTAGCTTCTAAAATTAATTACTAGGGGGTTTACTATGAAAACAATAGAAAATGATACACTTTTCCTTTTTGATGAACTAGAAAAAGACTATCACCATTTAGATTTCCAACCGCTTAAAACTCGAGCAAAACAATATGTAGAGAATAAGCCTGAAATAAAGGAAGAAGAATTTATTCATCAACTTATTCTGGAAGCATTAAGCTATATGGATGAAAATTCCCCAGATTGGACTTATGTTGCTGCTCGCTTACTATTAAATGACCTATATAGACAAGGAAAGGAAAACCGTCATTCTACCAACCAAAATGCATACGAAAATTTTTACCATTTAATTGATACTTTAACCAAAAAAGGAATCTATCATCCTTCTATCCTTGATACATATACAAAAGAGGATATCACAGAGCTTGAATCAGTTATTCAACAGAAAAACGATTATTTATTTACGTATATCGGACTTCGGATGCTCTCTGATCGCTATCTAGCTCGTGATCATCAAAAACAAGTTTTCGAATTACCACAAGAGCGTTTTATGATTATTAGTATGCACTTAATGAAAAATGAACCAAAAAAGAGCCGATTAACACTGGTAAAAGAAGCTTACTGGGCACTAAGCAATCTTTATATGACCGTAGCTACTCCTACTCTATCTAATGCTGGGAAAAACTGGGGTCAATTGTCAAGCTGCTTTATCGATACAATTGATGACTCTTTACAATCTATCTATGATAGCAATACAGATATTGCAAATCTATCAAAAAACGGTGGAGGAATTGGTGTTTATCTCGGAAAAATAAGAAGTCGCGGTAGTGCTATAAAAGGATTTAAAGGTGCATCATCTGGTGTTATCCCATGGATGAAGCAGCTAAACAATACAGCTGTCAGTGTCGACCAGCTCGGGCAACGCAAAGGTGCTATAAGCGTCTATTTAGATGTTTGGCACAAAGATATCTTTTCCTTCCTAGATAGTAAACTAAATAATGGCGATGAGCGATATCGCACACATGACCTATTCACAGGAATCTGCATCCCTGATTTATTTATGGAAAAAGTAGAGAAACGGGAAGATTGGTATTTATTTGACCCTCATGAAGTAAGAACAGTAATGGGATATAATTTGGAGGATTTCTTTGATGAAGAAATGGGAAAAGGTTCATTCCGGGCAAAATATGAAGAATGTGTAAACCATCCTGATTTATCAAAGGAAATTGTTCCAGCAATTAATATTATGAAAAGTATATTAAGAAGTCAATTAGAAACTGGTACTCCCTTTATGTTTTATCGAGATGAAGTAAATCGCAAAAATCCAAATAGCCATTTAGGTATGGTTTATTGTACAAATCTTTGCACAGAAATTGTTCAAAATCAAAGTCCTACAATAGTAACAGAGCAAAAATATGAAGATGGCAGAATTATTATTGAAAAAACCCCAGGAGATTTTGTAGTCTGCAATCTTTCTTCTATAAATCTAGCAAAATCTGTTACCGCTGATGTTCTAGAACGATTAATTCCCATTCAAGTACGAATGCTTGATAACGTCATTGATTTAAATACTATTCCTGTTATCCAAGGACAGTTTACAAATCAAAAATATCGTGCTATTGGTCTTGGAACCTTTGGATGGCATCACTTACTTGCATTAAAGCAAATTAAATGGGAATCAGATGAAGCTGTATCCTATGCAGACGATTTATATGAAAAAATTAGCTATTTAACTATTTCCGCAAGCGCAGAATTAGCAAAGGAAAAAGGTGTGTATCCTGTTTTTCAAGGTTCCGATTGGGAAACTGGAGCTTATTTTACAAAAAGAGGTTATGATGCAGTAGAAAGTAAATACGATTGGGGAGCATTAAAAAGAACTGTCCACGATAGCGGATTACGCAATGGCTATTTATTAGCTGTAGCACCAAACGCATCCACTGCTTTAATCGCTGGAAGCACGCCAAGCATTGATCCAATATTCAAAAAACAATATTCAGAAGAGAAAAAAGATTATAAAATTCCTGTTACAGCACCAGATCTAAATAAGGATACAACATGGTTTTATAAATCTGCCTATTTGATTGATCAACATTGGAGTATTAAACAAACAGCTAAACGTCAAAAACATATTGATCAAGCAATATCTTTTAATCTATATGTCCAAAATACGATTAAAGCAAAAGAGTTACTAGATTTACATGTAGCAGCTTGGAAAAACGGTTTAAAAACAACCTATTATTTAAGATCTACTTCCTCTGAAGTAGAAGATTGCGATTCTTGCTCTAGCTGATTACTGTATGATAAGGAGGAAAATAAAATGGAAGAAGTCGTTAAAAAAAGACCCATTATGAATAAACAAGCACCAAATAAATCAACAGCCATTATTAATGGAGAATGCTCCAATATATTAAACTGGGATGATGTTCGCTATCAATGGGCGTTCCCGAAATACAAAAAAATGCTTGCTAATTTTTGGACACCGTTTGAAATTAATATGAGTCAAGATATGAAGCAATTCCCTGAACTATCTGACGATGAACAGGATGCATTTTTAAAGATTATTGGCTTATTAGCTTTATTAGACAGTATCCAAACAGATTATGCAGGGAAAGTAGCAGATTATTTAACAGATTCAAGCCTATCTGCTTTAATGATTATTTTGGCACAACAGGAAGTTATTCATAATCATTCCTATTCATATGTTCTATCTAGTTTAGTTCCAATGGAAAAGCAAGAGGAAGTGTTTGAATTTTGGCGAACAGAGCCAATCCTTGAAAAAAGAAATGAGTTTGTAACAAATGGATATGCTTATTTTGCAGAAAATCCAACTCCTAATAACCTATTAAAATCGATTGTATATGATGTAGTTTTAGAAGGTTTATTTTTCTATTCAGGATTTGCTTTTTTCTACCACCTAGCAAGAAATCAAAAGATGGTAGCAACTAGCACGATGATTAACTATATTAATCGTGATGAACAAATTCATGTTGATTTGTTTGTAAAAATATTCAAAGAAGTTCTAAACCAATATCCAGAATATAACAACGAAGAACTCGCCTCTTTCGTGGAGGATACGATGAAGGAAGCTGCAGAATTAGAAATTGAGTGGGCAAGATATATTATCGGCAATAAAATCGATGGAATTCTTCTGCAAGATGTAGAAGATTATATAAAGTTTTATGCGAATGTAAGAGCTAATCAGCTTGGATTTAATCGCCCATTTGAAGGTTATCGCAAAAATCCATTACGCTGGATCAAAGCATACGAAGATGTAGATTTAGGAAAATCGGATTTCTTTGAACAGAAATCACGTCAATATGTAAAAGTCAACCATGTAGACAACGGATTTGACGAGCTATAAACTAAAAATTAAAAGGAGCAACTGTCACTGTTGCTCCTTTTAATCATTTCCTGCACTCTTTGTATTTCATTCAACTAATTCTAACCTTATATATTTGTATTAGATAAATACCTTTTTAGCTCTTTGCTGTTTTTTTTCGAAATAATCTTCTTTTGTCATACAATAATAGACGCTCGTGATGATTTGATTGTTAAAAAGCTTATAGCGATCTTTTTTCTGAAAACGATATTGAAAACCACATTTTTCATTAACTCGTTTTGACTTTTTATTAAAATCAAAATGTCCACACCAGATCAAATCCAATTGCAATTGTTCAAATCCAAAAACTAAAAGATGATTAACCGCTTCTGGTACAATCCCTCTACCCCAATAGGCTGGATTTAAGGCAAACCCAACTTCACGCTGTGCTAAATGAGAAAGCCTAACATCCGGTGTACGCTTATGAAACCCAATACTGCCAATCGCTTTATTTTCCTCTTTCCAAACGATAGCATACGAATTATTATTTTGTAAAAAATAGCGAATTACATCTTTGCTTTCTTGCTCGCTTTTATGGGGAGCCCAACCTGCAAACGGACCAACATCTTCCCTTTTTGCATATTCATATAAATCTTTGTAATCCGATTCTTGCCACCTTCTTAGCAGCAATCTTTCTGTTTCAAATACGCCCATCGAAATTCACCACCATAAATGTTAAAATCTTCTCATGAATAATTTATCGTAAAGCTAGTCTTTCGTAGATATCTTGTAAAGTACGACATCCTAATTTTTGTGCCCTTTCTAAATAATGACACCATAGAATAGCAGTTAATTTAGCATCACCCAATGCATGATGACGATCGATTACTGGAATATCACTAAATGTACACCAGTCCTCCAATGTTAATATCTTTATGTTTGGTTCAACAATTTTAAATAAAAAGGCCGTATCTACAATTCGATGCTTAAAAGGCGTTTTGAAACTTTTCCAGCATGCAGATTGCATAAAGCTTTTCTCATGCGAGGAGTGATGGGCTACAAGGGTATCCTCGTCTATGAATTCAAAAAATTGTACAAGTACATCGGATAAGGGCGGGGCATCCTGCAAATCATTGGTTTGAATTCCTGTTAGGCGACTAATTTCTTCTGGTATTTCAACACCCGCATTCACTAATGTATAAAATTGTTCCTCTAGGATCTGACACCCTTGCACTTTAACTGCACCAATTGAAATAATTTGATCCCCTTTATCGGGTAAAAAACCCGTTGTTTCTATATCAAAAACAACAGCTTTTAAATTATCTAATGGCAATCTGGAAGCAACTTCAACTTTTAAATCTTTCTGAAGCTGGCGCATAAAAGCGATTTGCTGTGAATTACTTCCACTCGAGGTAGCATGCAATACACTCGAATTGACTTTTCCGTATAAATCTCTCATGTATTGAAGAAATGATTCTACTCCCATGTTAACACCCTTTTTCCATTATCCTTTGTACTTGTTGATATAATTTGATACCATTTCGCATTAACGTTTTTATTTCTTGCCTCTGTTCTTTCGATAACTGTTTGATATTCAAATAATGAACGTCTTCATATGTTTTTGCTTCTTTAAATAAAATGATTCGATATTCTAATATTCTATTAAATGAATATTCATAGGCTTTTAACCATTCGTCATATTTCTTTATCTCTCGCAAAGACTTTATTCGTTCTATTGTAGATGTTTCTTGAATTCTCTCTCGAATGGAAAGAAGTCGAATTGAATTTACATACGGCAAATACATGGTATGTTTTAAATGAATGGAGCCTTTGTGACTTCCAGATCTTTCAACGAAAAATTGGCCAAATATTCCTACCCCTTTTTTTATCCGCATCACATTATTCATAAATCTTTTTAAAAGGGCTGGATGCATAACACAATACTGATGTATATAGTTTCTTAATTCCTGAACATATTCTTGGTCTCCAAAAATTTTTCTGCTGTCATAAAAAATTTGCAAAAATCTAATCGATTCCCAGTTTTCTTTTACCAACCATTGATGTAATTGTTGTTTCCACTCTTCTAAAGATTTACACCATGTTGAATTACTGCTCATGACATTTCCTTCACAGTATGGATATCCTATCTCATCCAAAGCATCACTAATCCATTTTCCGAGTTTCATAAAATATTGATTGCAGGTTATTTCTGTTTTCTCATAAATAATCCCATGATCTTGATCGCTTAAAATCCCCTGTTCCTTTCTACCAGCACTTCCTGTTACAAACCATACAAAGGAGCACGGAGGTTCTCCATTTGTTTTAATATATTCAGAGAGGATATATTGAAATAAACAATTAAATATTCCATCATGAAATTTATTTAATTCCTTGCTATTATACCTATTTGTTTTTAAAAAAACTTCCTTTTCCTTTTTTAGCTCAGTTAATCGTCTATTTTCAGAGCACATCCATGCACTTCCTTTGGTAAAAGATATTCATAGTATATTTACATTCAATTTATATTTATGTCTATCTTATCATGTTATCTTTATCCCTGACTCTTTTCATAAAGAGAAACTTTCATAAAAGGATATTTCCGTCATTCACAAATCACCATACACTATTACCTATAAAACGTATTCAAGCTGTGAACCTTATTTTCAAAATGGATTTATGGATAAACTTTAACAACTAAACAAATAAGCAATGCCCTATAGTTTAAAAAAAGATAAAAGCCCCACTTTTCAGCGAGACTCCTATCCTAGTAGGTTCAGTAGCATTATCCTTAAAAAGGGCTATTAACCATTACTTATAAGCTTTTTGTTTCTTCTTTTGATAAGAAAGTTTCAGGGTAACCATATGAACCATGTTCACTGATATCTAAGCCCATGATTTCTTCCTCTTCTGTTACACGTAGTCCGCTGACTTTCTTGATAACAAATAGGATGACATAACTTACTGCAAAAGCGAAAAGTCCACAAGTTATTACACCAAGTGCTTGAATACCTAATTGCCCAAATCCTCCACCGTAGAAGAGACCAGCTTTACCTACTCCAGTATACTCAGCTAACTCTGCTGTCGCAAATAAACCATTTGATAACGTACCCCAAATCCCTGCTGTTCCATGTACAGATAAGGCAAAGATTGGATCGTCAATTTTTCTACTTTCAAAGAAACGAGCACTGTAAAATACAAGAACTCCAGCAATTAGACCAATAACAACTGCTGCCCATGGTTCAACGAACGCACAAGACGCTGTAATTGCAACAAGACCAGCTAATGCCCCATTTAGCATTGTTGTGATATCAGATTTACCTAACACAATCCAAGAAATTAACAATGCTGCAACTGCACCAGCTGCTGCTGCTAAGTTTGTGTTTAATGCAACATATCCGAAAAATCCATCTGAAACAGAAACAGTACTACCAGCGTTAAATCCAAACCAACCTACCCAAAGAATCAATACACTAAGCGCAGTATAAACTTGGTTATGTCCGAATATTGGGTTAGCAGAACCATCTGGATTATATTTACCAATACGTGGTTTTAATAGCATTGTTGCAGCTAATGCAGCCGCAGCACCAGTTAAGTGAACAACCGTTGATCCAGCAAAGTCTTGTTTGCCGTGCTCTGCTAACCAGCCGCCACCCCAAATCCAGTGTGCAATGATTGGATAAACCAAAATACCAAATAATATAGAGAAAATTAGATATACAGATAATTTCGCACGCTCTGCAAATCCTCCTAGAGCAATCGTTAAGGAAATTCCAGCAAAAGCTAGTTGGAAGACAAAGAATACGGTAGTTTGTAACCCAGCATCCTCAACTTGCCCTCCTCCATAGAAAAAGTCGCTCATCCCTACAAAGAAATTTGCATTATCTCCAAAAATGAATCCGTAACCTACAGCCCAGAATACTAATGAGGCAATTCCAAAAGTAAAGATTGTTTTTCCTGCGATATGTCCCGCATTTTTCATTCTTGTGGAACCTGCTTCTAATAATATAAATCCACCAAGCATAAAAATAACTAAAATTGCAGCAACCATTGTCCACAAGCTGTTCATCAAAAACTCTAAATTTTCCATTAAGATTCCTTCCCCCTTTATGTATATATACTTACCATCAAGTGTCACATAATCTAACACTCTAATAACTTTATTTTACCTATATTAAATTTTCTGTCAATAAGAATTTGAAAAATAATTTTCTTAAAAATTAAAATATTATAACTAGTTTCATTTTATTCTACATTTTTTTGATTTTCCAATATAATTTTATGTATTTTTCACCCTATTTTAGTAAGCGTTATCATAATAACAAGTTAAACGGGCACGATTTTTCTCATTTTCCCCACTACTAATCCCATCCTCTATAAATGTAAAAAAAGCTGACAAGAAGTCAGCTTTTCATTCGTATATTAGCAAATAAAAGTAGCACCAACGATAATTAATAAGATAAATAATACAACGATTAGCGCGAATCCGCCGCCATATCCAACACCAGCGCCATATCCGCAACCATAACCATATCCACCATAACCGTACATATATACATCTCCCTTTCTCATTTTTGTAGTATATTAACCATTTCTATAACTGGTTAACGAGGAAGGAGCCTCTATATTTTTTCTTAACTAGCTCCTCTTACAAAATTATTGTATGCAAGGATATATATTTGGGTTGGGTGAATGTCTATTTTTCCGCAAAAAACCTGCATTTGAATGAAAGCTTCCACCAAAATACAGCTACTCTTGGTCAGTAACCACTTTCTTTAGTCGCTTTGTTTGCTCATAGGGATTATCTGCCATGCTAATTTCCGAAATAATTGCAACTCCATCTGCTCCTGCTTTAATTACAGGATATGCATTATCGATCGTAATCCCGCCAATTCCTACTATTGGTATTCGAAGATTTAGTTGTTTAACTTTTTCGATAAGGGATGTTCCTTGCACTTCCTTCGCATCTTTTTTTGTGCTTGTTGCATAAATGGGACCAATGCCGATATAATCAGCTCCTGCCTCCATTGCCAGCTTTATTTCCTCTATTGAATGAGCAGATACACCTAATACCTTATTACCGATCCATTCTCGAACCTTTATTGCATTCTCATCCTCCTGGCCAATATGCACTCCATCTGCATCTAATGCTATCGCGAGTTCAATATCATCATTGACTAGAAATGGAACATTATAATGATTACATAATTTTTGCATTCTTTTTGCAAGTTGAAATTTTGCTTCTCCTTCTAATGCATCGCTTCCTTTCTCTCTAAATTGGAACACCGTAATGCCGCCCTTTAATGCTTCTTCTAGTACATAATCAGGAGCTAAGCTGCTGTTATTGCTTCCCATAATAAAATACACTTTTAGCAATTCTTTTATTTTTTCACTTGTATATATTGTCATATTTCCTCCGAATAGCTATTTGTGCCTACCTTTTACTTTCTTGGTAAGCCCAATGATTTGTCGGACCATGTCCGCTTCCTATATGAAGATCCATTTTAATTGCTTGGTGAATAAAATCTTTTCCTAATTGAAAGGCATCCTTAACTGAATAACCATTTGCAAGAGCTGCTGTTATTGCAGCAGAAAAAGTACAGCCGGTTCCATGCGTGTTTTTAGTTGGAATTCTTTTGGCCAACAAACTTGAAAAGCAAGTTCCATCATAGAGTAAATCAACAGACTCCTTTTCCTTTCCATGTCCCCCTTTAATAATGACATTGGAAACTCCCAACGCTGATAATCTTTTCGCTGCTTCTTTCCTATCCTCCATATTTTGAATATTCAATCCAGTCAATTCCTCGGCTTCTGGTATATTCGGAGTCAATACTGTAGCTATTGGTAGAAGCTTTTTTTTCATGGCATCTATTGCTTCTTTTTGAAGTAAATTAGCACCACCTTTAGCAATCATTACAGGATCTACCACCAAATTCTCCCACTTGTATTGCTTTATTTTATCTGCTACTAATTCGATAATTTCACTATTAAACAGCATCCCTGTTTTTAAAGCATCTGGCTTTAAATCAACAGCTATGCATTCTATTTGTTGTTCAATCGCCTCCAATGACATTGGATACACTCCATCTACCCCCAGTGTATTTTGTGCTGTTACAGCTGTAATAGCACTCATTCCAAACACTTTAAGCTCTTGAAATGTTTTTAAATCGGCCTGAATCCCAGCTCCTCCTCCACTATCAGATCCTGCGATTGTTAATGCTTTTGCAGTAGTCATTGATGTGCCTCCTCTTCTATTTCCACTTTCATCCATTTCTTTACATCAGCTTCGTTAATTTTCGCTAATCGATTTAATAATTCCATTTGAAAACTTCCTGGACCATCCTCTTTCGTTTTTTCAAAGGCAAGTTCTGCAGCGATCCCATATGTAACTAAAGCAGATGTAGAAGATAGTAATATATCTCCTTCCACAGCAATAAAGGCTCCGAGAATGGCTGAAAGTAAGCAGCCAGTTCCTGTAACTTTTGTCAACATCTCATGACCGTTACCAACGAGAGTAAGTTTCCCGTTAACGGATACGACATCTTGTTCACCCGTAATGACAACAGGTACTTGTAAAAGCTTTGATGCTTCTAACGCAATTTCACGATTATCATGTACATTTACAGAGTCAACACCTCTCACTTCCGCTTTTATCCCAGCAACATTAGCTATCTCTGCTGCATTGCCTCGAAGTAATGTAATATCTACTTCCTTCATAATGCGATGGACAGATTCTGTACGATACCTAGTTGCACCTGCTCCAACAGGATCCAGAATAACAGGTGTATTGGCGACATTTGCGGCCTTTCCGGCAATAATCATGCTCTCCACATTTCCAGCCGTTAATGTACCGATATTAAGTACAAGGGCATCTGCTACTGTTGCCATATCTGCAACTTCTTCCTTTGCATATGCCATTACTGGTGAAGCCCCTAATGCCAATAACCCATTTGCTGTAAAATTTGTAACTACTACATTCGTAATATTATGAATAAGTGGTATTTTATTTCTTACTCTTGTTATTACTATTGGAATCATTTCATATATTTCGTTCATCTAATAACTCATTCCCTTCTTGTTTCTTTATTAATAGTTTTATTTACTTCCTACTATTATCACTATATAAAATTATACATAGTAAAAAAGCCATAACTGACTGTAATGTAAAGCACGCGAAATAATAGGAAGCTACGTGCTAATTTCAGCAATTATGACAAAAATAAAAACACTACGCCTAAGCAAAGTGTTCTTCTATACTAGACACCTCCCTACGCTGGCATTATCCAACAGGTTCATTCGGTCAATGGCAGAATAGCCATACTCTCAGCCTGTTTCAAACAAGCTCCCGATTCTTATTCAATTGATTTCATTTAAATTTTAGCGAAAATATTCGAATAATGCAAGAATTGTAGGCTAATAGTCTAATGCATATAAATAATCTTCCTCAGGTGCTACCGTTTTTTCAGCTTTATCCATTTTAATCACTGGAATCACTTGACCTTCATATTCCTTCTTATCCAATTTCCCTTTTAATGAAAACCATTGATCGCTTTGTAAACCACCAACATCTCCTTCTATCATATAGCCGTATATTCCAAGGTCAGCAATGCAATGTGTCATGACATATCTTGCAATGACCGCCTCCTTATCCGTAAAGGATTCCTGTCGATGAATGAAGCCGGTAATCGTGATTTCTTTTCCAATCATATTGTCCAAATTACTGTTAATCCTATCCATCGATTGCAGATAATTATCATCATCTATTATCATCATGTCTTCCTCCGCCTCAGAAATAGCTTGACTTACAGAAGACGTCTGTCCATGTTCGTATTGAACATTGGGAAGAATGCTCTTGTTAAACGACATATCTTGTAAGGTGAAAAACAAAAATAACGGACTAAAAAATATGAAATAAGACAGTGCTAGGTTCATTAACGAAGCATTTTCATCACACACATCACAGTCACAATCTGCTCCCTTTAAATTGCTATTTAGCAAACGAAAAAAGCCGAGAAAAAATAACAAGAACATCGTGATATATAGAAACGGAACCATATTAGGCTCAACAAGTCGCGTCACATCACCTGTTACCAACAATTTAAAAATAAGGAGACTAAAGCCAATCAGCACAATCCCTTGCAGCTCATTCGCCAATTGCCATGTTGGACTCCATTTGATTTTCACCGCTTTTCCTCCTTATTTTGAATTAATCTAACATAAAATGAACTTCCTTAATAGAAGTTTTCGAACTTTCAGCAATAGATTCACTTAATTCTCTACCTTAAAAAGAAACAAGTCTCTTTTACCGAAGTTTAAGAGGGTGATAAAAAGAATCCTGATAATACAGATAGGATATATACAACAATCGTCACAATCAATATAAATAATAGGACAAACTTGATTCGAAAGGAAGCCATCATAACGAATGTATTTTTAAAATCGAGAATCGGTCCAAACACCAAAAAGCTAATAATTGCTTCAGGGGTAAACGTCCTTGAAAAGGAAGCTGCCACAAAAGCATCTGCTTCTGAGCATAAGGATAATACATATGCCAGACCCATCATAACTGCAGTTCCTTCAATCGATGATTCTCCTGCTTGCATAATATAGCTATCCTTTAAATATACTTGAGCTACACTCGCAAAAACTGCTCCGATAATAAAATATTTGCCAATTGTAAAGAATTCATGGCATGTATGATGCAGAATGCCTTTCCACTTCGAATCACCTTTATTCTCATTAACCGGAACCGATGACATTAAATCCTCTCGGTGTGTTTTTAATACCTTTTGCTTAGAAAAAAGCATGTAAATAATAAAACTTACTATGATGCTTGCTAAAACACAAATAATAAAACGCCCATATGCAATCGATATATTATTTTGGAAAGCATAGTATGTACTCCCAAAAACAATGAAGTTTAGAATCGGCGCCCCCATTAATAACACCACACCAATATGAACCGGAATACCTTTTTGGATCAGCCTGCGAACAACTGGGATGATCGCACATTCACACACTGGTGTAATTAATGCAGCAATTAATGCCACTATAATTGCTATAAAGGGATTTTTAGGCATGATTCTTGCTATCGTTTCTTCCGAAATATAGAGATTGATAATAGAGGAAGCAATTGCCCCTAACAATAAAAACGGTAAAGCCTCCAGAAAAATCCCTAAAAAAAAGACAAAAATGGTTTTAATCTGATCTGGCATCTCAAAATTGATTTTATTTGCAACATATATATCTCCGAAAAAAAACAAATACATTAAAGCCATAAACAAGCCAAATATAAAAATATCCTTTAAACGAGTTGGGATGGACATAGTATGCTCCTTTTCTTACATCGGTCTACTATTACTTATTACATATCTATGCTTGTCCTAACCAATTATGCATACATACCATAAAAAGAGTGTAGGCTTATAAGGTTCCATAAGACTACACTCCATAGAATTAAATACTTACTTCTTTTGGTAATTTTTCTCCTATTATGATAATTTCTCCTTTTCTATTCGGAACATTTTCTGATACTTTTTGCCATTCCAATAGTCCTGATGCATATTGAAAGTGATACCATAATTGATCTTCACTATTTTTTATAGTGCCTTTAGCGCGCAGAAGTTTATCTTGATTGTTTTTTAAAAAATCTCTTAAATCCCTTTTGGTCATGGCAGTTGTTTGCACTAATTTTATCGCTTTAATATGATGGTGGTGGTGGTGGTGATGAAATGAAATGGAATGTTCTTTATTGCTGTTTATTTGCTTTTTTTCTAAAAATTCTGTGACACCATTCCCATATTTACTATGTATCAACGGTGCATCTGCATTTATTTTTCTAATCCTTTTTTCTACTTTTTCGATTGCCTGTTTACTTGATAGTTGATCTATTTTATTTAAAACAAGCATTGTCCCATTTTCAATTTGTTCTTTCTGCAATTGTCTTACTTCTTTACTACTCGAAAAAACGCTTGTATATTCTATAAAGTGCAAACTATCAATCAAGCAAATACTTTCAGCAATATGAAAAACTTCTCTATAAGCCTTTTCATTAAATGTCTCCATTATTTCAGAAGGATTAGCTACACCTGTTCCTTCTAATAAAACGACTTCAATATTTTCCTTATATAAAGTCTCTGTTAAATCATCCAGGGTAGTTCTTAAATCATCTTTAATGGAGCAGCATACACACCCATTCAAAAGTTCATAGAGTGATTCATCATGAAATAGATGCCTTTCTATATTCGTTTCGCCAAGTTCATTCAAGATAATAGCATACTTCTTATTTTTCCCTTTAAAATACTCCATACATTTTAAAAGCGTTGTTGTTTTCCCACTGCCAAGAAATCCATTTATTAAATAAACGTTGATTTTTTTCATCATAAAACCTCCTGCTTATAGTGAAACGAACCATCAGTAAGTGGTGTCTTCCTCCACCCTGATGAATGGTTGAACCAATCGGACCTTTCAGGACAGTTGATCTTCCACTTATCTTCCTCCCATTCTCAATAGCAAAAGATGAAGGATTTACTGCCGTTTATGAGTGGGATAATGCTATCGCTACTTTATGCAAGAGGATATTTTATTATGACAAATTAATAGGTAAACTGATAAAGATTCCTTCTAAGCTGATCTGCCATTTCTGATAAATTTTTTGCCGAGCCTGAAATTTCTTCTATGGCAGCTAACTGTTCTTCTGTTAAAGATACAACTTCTTCAGACGATGTAGAATTTTCATATGCAATTTGTGCTAATTCGCCAGCTGTTACACTTACTTCTTTAAGCGTTTTAGCCATTTCATTTGATGTAGATGTAACATTTTGAATATGTGGTGTCATTTCATTCATACTAATAACTATTTCTTGAAACTTCGTATTTGATTCATCCGTTACTTTCATCCCTGTTTGTACAGCGTTAGACACCTCGGACATTCTATATACTGTATTTTCAGTCGTTTTTTGAACATCCTTAATCAGCTGAGAAATATTGCTTGCAAATTCACCTGACTGCTCAGCAAGTTTTCGAACTTCATTTGCCACAACTGCAAATCCTTTCCCTTTTTCCCCTGCTCTTGCTGCTTCTATTGCAGCATTTAAGGCTAACAGATTTGTTTGTTCTGAAATTGTCGTAATACTTTCCGTAATTTTCCCAATATGCTTTGACTGCTCCACTAATTCCTTAATCATTTTATTTGATTCTGCTACAGCCTCATTTATCACATCCATTTGTTCTAGTGTTGCCTGAATAGCATTTCCACCTGTATAAGCTTTCGTTAATGTTTCAGTAGATAGTTCTGAAACATTCTTACTATATTCAACGATTTTGTTCGTACCATTTAATATGGATTCAATATCATCTGCATTATGCTCTATTCCTTTTGTCTGTCTTTCTGCTCCACTAGCAACTTGCTGAATGGTATTCGTTACATGTTCTGATGCAATCGTTACTTCATTGGCGCTTGCTGTTAACTGTTCTGCACTTGCTGCAACATTCTCCGAACTATTTTCGATATTTCGGAGAAGTTTTTGTAAGTTATCCTGCATATATTGAAAAGCAGTCGATAATTCGCCAATTTCATCTTTTGTCTGCATATTAATTGTTTTTGTTAGATCGCCATTGCTTACCATTGTAGCGTGACTCTTTAATTTTTTTATTGGTTTAATAATAGAGCGAACGATTATGACCATCATTATTCCACCAATAATAAGGGAAACAACTAATATTACTGTAATCGCATACAAAAGGCCTTTTGTGTGATTTGCAATTTCTGATTTTTCCAGTGTCCCAGCCAACTTCCAGCCTGTAAGCTTATTTGTTTGATAGACCATTTTTCTACTAACCTTTTCTACTGTATAATCCAATGTTCCAGATTCTTTTTTGTAAAGGGTTTCATAAAATATTTCCTTTACAATGTCTCCTTGCTTTTCTTCAGGGTGAACAATGAAACGTTTTTTCTGGTCAAGCAGTATAACATAACCTTCTTTGCCAAACTTTATATCACTTGCTAGTTCTGCTAAATAATCTAGATTCATCGTAACTGCTATAACCCCTGCGTTGTCCGCAATTGTTTTGCCAATTGTAATCACCATTTTTTTAGAAACGGGAGATAAATATGGATCCATAATAACCACTTGTCCTCCTTGATTTACAGCGGATTTATACCAATCTCTTAATCTTGGATCCATCTGATCGTCCAATTCTTCTGTAGACTTCTGAATAAGTTTTCCATCATTTGTTGCAATATAAATGCTCGAAACCTCTGGATGAACTTTAATGTATTGCTCTATAGTGGTCTGCAGACTAGCTGGTTTTTTCTCCATTGCTTCTTTTGTTATCGTTTCTGACAGTGCAGAAACATCATATACTTTTTGTGACATTAAATTAGTTATAGATGTATCTAACACATTTAAATTAGTGCTTGCATTGTTTATAAAATCCTTTTCCATTTGATTATTTGCATATAGAAACGAAAATGCACCAATTAGGATACTTGGGATTAACAGCATTGCTAAAAAGGAAAAAACAAGCTTTTTCTTAATTGGTATTCCGATATTTTTTCGAAATGGAAATTTTCTCATACTAACCGCCCTCTCTTTGTATACGCATACATATAAACAAAAATAAATAGGTAAATCATTCCTCAGCTCTCTTATTTTACAATAGATAGGACATGATTCCTATGCCATAAGTCATATTTTCTACTTGTTACTCGTTAACAGTTTTTTCTTGCATAAATGTCAGGCTTATATTACAGTATAATTAAAATTTTTAAAATAAAGAGCAAGGAGAGATTTATGGAGAAACCGCCGATAAAAGTTGTGATAGGTGCAGGGGAATTTAGAAATAACCCTTGGATGGATTCATACCCAAGAAGAAGAACTAAACCTTTTAGATGAATCAACCTGGCAACGTTTTGAACATTCATCCATTACGGCCATTTTAGCGGAACATGTATGGGAGCACTTAACCTTTGAACAAGGTGTTCAAGCTGCCTCCATTTGCTACCATTACTTAAAACATTCTGGTTATGTTTGTTGTGCAGTTCCAGATGGATTCTTCCCGGACGAGTCGTATCAGCAAATCGTGCAAATTGGTGGGCCAGGACCAAAGGAACATCCAGCAGCTAGCCATCAATTTGTCCATACCTATCATACATTGCGAAAAATGTTCGAACTAGCAGACTTTAAGGTTCACTTATTAGAGTATTGTGATGAAGACGGGATTTTTCACAAGAATGAGTGGTATGGAGAAGATGGTGTGATTTTCCGGTCAAAACAATTTGATCCAAGGAATCAAGGGGATAAATTAGCATTTCCCTCTCTCATTATAGATGCAGTGAAAAGATAAGAAAATTTACAATAATGACAGATAAAATACGCTTCCTTCCATCTTTTTGTCTAGTTTCTAGTTAATAGTGAAGGAAGCATTTTTTTGAAAAAGCATATAAAAAGAACCACTAGGAAATTAGTGGTTGTCTTTGATTTAGATTTCTTTTAAGCTCGCTATATCTACTTCCGTCTGTTCTTCCATACCACCTACCAGATGAACAATTACAGTCGCATCTTCTTCTTTTATATCATCAATCCACACAGACACTCCGTTATACTGAACCTCTATTTCAGCTGATGAGGATAGTATTTGCTTCACTCTGTTAATATCCAAAATATCACCTACTTTCTTTGAAAGAACCTTCTTACATTCATATGTCATGAAGAAGATTGCGGTTCTAATTTTAATTAAAACCTTTTTTCATTATGTGAAAGTACTGACATTTTTATTCTGTTAATTTTGAATAGACCTAGTTGGCTTTTGAAATACTCTATTTTTTATAATGACTACCGTTCCTTTTCTCGATAACAATAAAACAAGTACTATCAGGAAGGCTAACTAACTTCTGCTCGACATCTGTCACTTTCACATCAGGCAAAAGATGCTCCTCATAGCCCTCTTGCAAGTAATGGCGAAACATCAGGATTTCGCCATTATTCCCGATCACATTTTGTATAGCCTCTTTATATTCACTTGGAGTAAAATAGCCAAACTGCTCTTGTACTTCATGGGGATAGGCTTCTTCTCCCCATGTATATGTATAGAGAAATTCCATTGCATCATTAACGAGGAGCCGAACAGTGTTTTCTTCTAATTGCTTGTATATGATATTTCTTCCTTTAAAATCCTTTACATATCGCTTAAAAAATTCGATGCCATCTGATTTTTTAAATTCTATTTGCCTTAATTCCTCTTTTGGCTCTGTCATAATCCCATCTCTGATAATGATTCTTCCGCCAGGCTTTAGCACATCGAATGCACTTTTAAGACTATGGATGATAACTTCTCGATTAAATTTTTTGCCATTATAGGGTATATAAGAATACATTTCATGGAGGATAGAAGAGTATATTATTGTATCTATACTATTAAGCTCAAACGTTTCTTTTAATTGAAGCGCATCAGCTTGTTTCACCAACCAAGATTTCTTTTCTCTTCTTTTTCTTTTTTCTAATGCTTCGATAACATTTATTGAAATATCCATCCCGATAATTTCTGCATGTGGATGTTTTTCAGATAAAATATCTAACATTACCCCTCCACCTGAACCTATATCAAGCATTATATTACCAACTGCATAGTCAGCAATAAGCTTTTTATGATTTTCTGCATTGTTCATATCTGTAAGGTATTTTGTTTCATTTTGCAAGCGATCAAAACCATCTTTGCGAAAGCCAAAGAAATCATATAAGAGGATGATAGCACGTTCGTAAAGTGGCGATTTTTCTGCTTCTTGACAGAATTCAATTAATTTTTCGCCTGCCTTGGAATAAGTAAAAGTTACACAAATATTTTCATTTACAGTATTAAGTGGAATAATCGTTAATTCAACATGAGCATTTATACTCTGTCTTCCGACAATTAATTCTTCTAAAGTATGTTCTTTCAAATATGCCTCAATAATCCTCTTTTTATATAAATTTACAGTCTTTTTCCCTTTATAATCATAATAAATATTCTTCATAAAGGGTTCAAAGCTGATTTGTTTTATTGTTAATGGATTGGCTTTTTGATAAATGAGTAAGAAGATTTTTAAAAATTCTTCGAAAGCGAAATCATGAAGTGCAGACTCTACATACCACATATCTGTTTTATTAAAAAAAATTTGAAATAGCTCTTTAAGCTTCAGACTTGAGAACAATTGATCATACACTTGATCAAAGTTTTCTCCACGTTTTATTGCCGAATTTCTTAGTCTCTTTATTCTCTCCTTTAAAGAAAGCTCTTTTTCTCTTATGCCTCCTATAATAGAACGAATAACATCTTTAACTTCTTGATGAACATCACTCCAGATTTGTGGAGAAACTGCTTCAATTATACATTGATTTAACACATACAAAAGATTAAAAAATTCCGTCGAATTTACTTTATTGTATTTATAGATATAGACAATTAAAGGTTCTAATTGGCAATAACGGACTTCTCCTCTAATAAATTGGCCAATAAGTCCGTGGGTATAAATAAGTGTAAAAATAAGTTCTTCTTTTTCCAGATCTCTTTCCTGTATTGACAGTTTCATTTTTTCCTCTGCGTAAATTTGTGCAGACCCTATATTATGTATCCCTAATTGAAATCCAAGTCGACTCCATTCTCTCCTTTTGGAGGGGGAACCACATTTAGCCACATCACTCCAAACCAAAACTTCTTCAAGGATTTGTTTCTCCCTCGTATGTACAATTGTACTGTTGTCTAAAATCACTAACGCTCTTTCAATATAGGACAATACTGGATGACTATCTATTTCTGACAGGGAATGGACTTGTTCGAGGTTAACATTCTTTTCCTTTGTAATATATAGATATTGCAGCCATCTATGGTTACGAAGTTCCTCTTTATCTCCCTTTTTTACTTTTTGAATGGATAGTAACGATTCAAGCATGGAAATCACTCCTATTGACGAATCTTTTTTCAAAACAACTTCAATTTACCTTTTAACAAAACGAAGAACAGCATTTTTAAATAGTTCTTGATTTTCAATATAAGCATGATGACCACCATCTATAACATAAATTTCTGCTTCTTTACAGTTAAAAGATAAATGATGATTTGGTCCCACCGCATCGTCGGACTTCCCTGCAGTGATTAATATCGACTTATGAATATCTCTTATTACGCTATTAAAATTTTGAAAATATTCCTTGGATGAAAAAATGTATTTTTGGAAAAAAGGATTTAAGATCCTCTTTCGTTATTTATTAACTTGGCTCTGTTAAAGTTTAATGTTGATATTTCTTATAAAACGAAATCTCCTAATTTATGGAAGTTCCATTTTAAAATATTTGCTTATTCAACTAACGTCCCCGATAGTTTAAGTGAAATCGTTCACAAATTTATTCTTTAATGACATAAAAAAGAGACCCAGAAGTCATTCCCCCTAGTTTAAATACCTTATCTCAAAAACTTTATTAATAAAAAAAATATTTAACGGTTTGTGTTTTATATACGAACATAAGTACTTGAATTTTAATAATTAGTCAGCTATACTGATTATTAGTAAATCTGATTAATTTAGGAGGTGAATATTACACTTGGAAAAATGGAATCAATCATATGGTTTTTTGTTAGGAAAAGTTCTTCAACAAATGGAAACCAAGTTTGCTGAAGGACTGACTCCTTATAAAATTAATGCTAGACAATATGGAGTCCTTTTATTTATTAGTGGGAACCCTTATTGTTCACAAAAGGATATTTCCGAAAATCTACAAATTGATCGGACGACTATGGTTAGCCATATCGATCACCTAGAAACTTTAGAATTTGTAGAGAGAACTAGAAATCCTAATGATAGAAGATCATATAGTCTTTTAATCACATCAAAAGGGACTCAAGTTTTAGATTCACGTTGGGAATTTCTAATTGAAACGGAATTAGAGGTACTCACCCCTTTAAACCATCAAGAAAAACAATTGCTGAAGGAGTTTCTTGTGAAAATTTGGTATACATTATAAAACTGGAGGTAACTATTAAATGAATGCACTTGATTATTTTAATGCACGTCTGGAAGCAACTATTAGTCCTATGGATTATTTAAGATTGGCACAAGTCAATCCAGAAAAATATTTTCTAATTGATGTAAGAAACGGTCCTGAACATGTAAGAATTCTAACAATTAAAGATGCTAACATCATTCCTCAACAAGAGTTGCAAGAACGATTACATGAGATTCCTAAAGAAAAAGAAATTGTAGTTTACTGTTGGGATGTTTGGTGTAATACAGCAGCTAAAGTAGCAGCTTTTTTGCTAGAACGTGGCTATAAAGTAAAAGAGTTGACTGGCGGGATAGCTGCATGGAAAGAAATGAATTTTCCTGTATCAGATGTTGCTCAAGATGCTAATCTATCAGATAATTGTGGATGCTAACTCTAATGCATACTAAAAAACGGTTTTGGATTGGAATTGCTTCACGAGATCATGTTTTAAATGCAGTACAAGGCGGATTTGCTCAGCTTTGCCATGGCAAACTGGCGCCTTTAAGAAATATGAGCACTGGTGATTGGATTATTTATTACTCTCCTAAGATTAATTTTAAAGAGAGTGCTCCTCATCAAAAGTTTACTGCTATTGGAAGAATTATTGATGAGGATGTTTATCAGGTAAATATGGGGAATGATTTTGTACCTTTTCGAAGAAATATTGATTTTTTCCCTAGCATTGAAACACCCATTAAACCATTAATCCCAAAACTGTCATTTATTAAAAATACAAAATACTGGGGTCATTCCTTTCGATATGGTCATATAGAAATAAGCGAAAAAGACTTTAAACTAATAGCAGAAAAAATGGTTAATAAAAAAGGAGATAGAACTCATTAAACTGGCTCCTATGTCAAGGACACAATAAAAAAAAGACTAAGCAATTAAAAGGTGATTCGTATATTGAATAGGGGTCATCTTTTTTAAATTCCATTGATATCGATAATTGTTATAGTAAACCATGTAATGTAATGATTTATTTTTCCCTTTAGTTCTTTTATGGTTTGACAAGATTGATAGTCTACCTCATCTTTTAAATGTCCAAAGAATGACTCTTGGGGGCATTGTCCCAAAAGTTTCCTCCTAGACATAGATTGTCCTAGTCCATATTTTTTTAATAAAATTTAATATTTTGGACTTGTGTAATGGCTACCTTGGTCTGAGTGAATAAATGCATCTTCATGTAGAGTAACTTTCTAGTTGTTCATTAATTTATGGATGGTCTTGGTAGCGATATCAAGAGTGATACGATCAGAAACATGGTAAGCTAGTATCTCGTTGGTGGATGCATCTTTTATGGTCGACAAATAAGCCATATAGTTACCACTATATGGAAAATAAGTAATGTCCGTTAATAACACTTTTCCAGGAACACCTTGTTTAAATTCTCTGTTTAACATGTTTGAAACAACCTGTTGTTCCTTTGTTGCTTTTGCGATTTTTTTTAAGGATTTGGCCCTCTATGAAGGCAGACTATTCCGTATTTCCTCATTAATCTTTGTATCTTTTTTCGACTAAAGCTAATGTTATATTTATTCTCCAATATCATTTTAATGGACCGGGAACCTTTCTTATATCCCCGTCGATTAAAGGCTTTTAGTATGACTTCTTTCGCTTCCAAGTCCAATTGTTCTCTCGCTTCTCGGATAGTATATGCTTGAAGGAAGCTGTAGTATCCAGAACGAGAAACCTCTAAAAGATCGCAAAAATACTTGGTCATACGCTTAAATCCATTTTGTTTAATGGTCTCAGAAATTAATTGATTTACTCTACTTGGTTCTAGGTTTTTTGTTTCGTTTAGCAGCCTCCTTTCTGTCACTTCTAGCTTTTTTAATAACTCTACCTGTCCCTCCAATAGCTTAATTTTAGCTTCTTGCCTTTCAATCACTTCAGATGGCGTAAGTTCTCGCTTTAATTGTCTACCAGAACCGGCTTTTCTTGAGTCTGTGAGTGCGATTAACTCATCCTTTTCATAGGCTTTCTTCCACCTGTATGCGGATTGTTCAATTCGCTTCATTCCTATTGCGTCCACATCAAAGTCGTTAGCCATGAAGATTTGTCGAGGAAGTTTTCCACCTAGATACTCATCCATAAATCTATTTTTAAATAAATCCGTATAGGTAATAGCTCGCTCGCTGAAACTTTGTACATTTGGATTCCTTTTAAGCATTTTTATCTCTTTAGTTGAAAAAGTAATTTTGTGTGCTAAAATTCCGTTATGCTAGCTGTGTTCGCATCCTTTGATTTAATAATTCTTTGACCGTTTGTACAGTATCTTCTACAAACTCATCGCCTTCATTTGCCTTAAGATATATAAACTCGTGGTCATCAGAAATCGTATGGTTTTGATAAAAATTAGTGATATTTCTAATCTGTTTAAGTGTTTGACCCTGCGGAAAGAAATCTAGGTACTCTGGAAAATCATTGATGTGTTGAAACTTAGTCCAAAAAATATTATCTTTATGATTTTTAAGATATAAAAAATCTAAACCATACCAGTCTCGCTTAACAAGAGGAGTGTATTCAGGGGTGTTTAATATTTCTTCGAACACTTTTTCTTTTTTCTTTTGGTCAGTGAATGCAATCCACTTCTCATCAGTCACCAAATGGATATAGTATCCAAGATAATAGGAGAATTCACTAAGCGAACTTTCTTTTTCATCACAGAGATATTGTTGGTAAAAAGAATCAGAGTTGATTTTCCCTTCAATCTCGAAATGAGTAGTTTCTTTTGGAGGTGTGGGTTTACCATCCTCTCCGATTAGTCCACAATCTGGTCCAATATTACCAACCAAAAATTCAATTTTGGATACAGGAAGTTCTGTTTTTAATAATTCTTCAGTAATCCTAAAGTGAGTAACCCAAGTAGCCAAATTTTTCACTCCTTAAATGTTTATGTATTTTTACATTGAGAAGGATTTCGGCAACAATGCTTATAACCCTTTTTTTGCATTTTGTACTAATTGCTTGTTAAACTAGCCTGCCGTTAGCTGCATAATCATCTCTTTAATATAATACCATAAAAAGTAAATTGTTCCTTGTTATAATTAAAAGCAACAATCTTTACGAAAAGAGCCTTAGAAAAATAGCCAAAGCTATTAGCGTTTTTCATAGCGTTTATTCACTCCTTCTACTTTTACTCTTCGATAATCTAGTAGAATTTCCTTCTTCCTTTCAATCATCGTGAAAAGTCAATTATATAATGAAGTTTAGAAGTAAAAAGGAGGGATCTAGAGATTGACTTTTTTATTATGAAGCTATTTTTCTCGATATTTCCCAAACGCAAAAAGGCGGAATTTGCCCCAATATGGACAAATTCCGCCTTTTGCTTTTTTGATTGCTGTGTATAGGACTCATTATGTTAACAGAGATTAGGGGGCGTTCTGAAATAGAACAGGGGTACATTTCAATTTATAGTTAACATAAATAATACTCATTATGTTAACTATAAATTATAATAAATATTTCTTATTCTAATGGAATTTCATTTTTTAAAGACTCATTAAATTGTTTTATTAATTCAGCTTTTTCCTGTTCACTTTTAATTAAAATATCTCCATAAATAGGTACAAGAGTGTGAAACTTTTTTTCTTCATTATATTTTGTTACAAATAAATACTCTTTACCTTCTTCTAAAAGATTATCTCCCTCAACTAAAACTAACTCTTCTTCCATATATCCACCTTGTTGATTTACTATTATTTCTTGTTTAAGAGTCCCTTTTATATTTTTAATCACTTTCACATTAAATTGAGTTTCTGGTAATAAATCAATTATTTCAGATCCTTCTTCAGAAATTACTTTTCCTATGAAAACATTTTGAGAAAAGCCAACTAATTCTCTTTTATCTTCAGGATTAAAAGCATAACTATAACTAATAGTATTACCCACTAAATTTTCAGATTTCGTAGAATTATTATTAATATAATTAATACCAATAAATGAGAAAAAAACTAAACATAAAACTAATGGAGATAAAATATACCCCAAACGTTTCCGTTTCTTTTTTTTATTTTCTATTATAGATTGAATATTTATTTTACTAGGAAAAGAGTTTTGTTCAGCTATTTCAAGTAATGTTTTTTTTACCTTTTCTTTCATCAGGAAAAACCTCCTTATTTTCTAATAAACTTTTTAACCTTTGCTTTGAATAATATAATCTAGATTTTATGGTACCTTCTTTTATATTTAATAATTGCGAAATTTCCTTTATTGATAAGTCTTGAAAATAAAATAAAATTACAATAATTTGATGCTTAAAATCCAATTTTTCTATAGCTTTCATAATTATCTCAGATTCTTCTTTTTGTAAATATATTGATTCTGGAATTATTGTCGTTTCTTTAAAGTTATAATCCATAAAATTCATAAAGAAAAATCGTTTCCTCTGTAATTTTAAAGTCGTATTAATTAAAATTTTATTAAACCAAGTTTTAAATAAAGCCTTTTGAGGATTATATTTTTTTAAAGATTTAAAAGTTGCAAATAAAGCTTCTTGTACAGCATCTTCAGCAAGTGAATAATCTTTCAAAAGTAAAAAAGCAGTCTGATAAGATATTTTTAGATAAGGTTCTAATAAAACATTGAATTTTTCAATATCTCCTAATAATATTTTCTCAATTATTTCTTGTTCTTTATTCACATAACTAACCTCCCTTCTATATTTTATTACCAATAAAGAAACAAAAGGTTCAAAAAAAATGCGGAAAATCCACATGTTTTTTGAACCCATTATTTTTTACTTTAATTCAGTTGGTACGATTTCTTCATCTAAAGCATCATTAAAATTTTCAACTAAATCATCTTGTATTGATTCTGTCTCAGCGGTAAGATTTCCATATGCAGGAATTAAAGTATACCAATTCTCTGATTCTAAATATCTTGTAGAAAATAGATAAGTATTTCCTTCTACAAGTAACTCATCACCTTCAAATAAAACCAATTCTTTTTGTCCATCTTCATACTCTAAATAACCACCTTGTTGATTAACTGTAACTATTCCAGATAAATCACCTTTAATATTTTCAATTATTTCCACTGAATACTGTGTTTCAGGAAGATATTCTTCAATAGATTTAGTTCCTGTTTGTTTAATGACTTTCCCAAGAAAAACATTATCAGAAACACCAACTAATTTTTTATCATCTGTTACATCTGTAATAAAATCAGGATGAAGTATAACTTCTTCTACCTTACTTTTGTTTGGATTAGAATTACTAGCTTCAATTTTATCTGTTTGATTATATGCTGAAACTCCAAAAGAAGTAACTGTAATTATTGAAATAAGACCAAAAGTTAAAATTATTCTTTTCATTTCGGTGTTTGTCAACATAGTTGTCGCATTTAGTTACTTTAGTGTTGTGTTCAGTCAAGGCTACCGCGCTACGCTTGCTGGCCTGATGAT
>NZ_JBQHVO010000064.1:0-30847 GCF_052064465.1 Niallia sp. HCP3S3_B10
TTACTAAATTCGACATTTTGGGGAGGTACTCCTTTTTTTGTGTCTCTGAGACCTTGAGGCTCTAAGCGTTAAATTTATGAAATTGATTCATATATTAATTTATTCTGTTAAACCTACTTATTTTAAGCTGAAATTTGATTTTTTCAGCCATAACCACTCCCTTTTCAGCCTAAATTTGTTTTTTATCAGCCATAACCACTCGCTTTTCAGCCTAAATTTGTTTTTTTCAGCCAAACTCACTCCCTTTTCAGCCTAAATTTGTTTTTTTCAGCCAAACTCACTCCCTTTTCAGCCTAAATTTGTTTTTTTCAGCCAAACTCACTCGCTTTTCAGCCAAATTTGTTTTTTATGCCATAACCACTCCCTTTTCAGTCAAATTTGTTTTTTATCAGCCAAAGCCACTCCCTTTTTAGCCAAATTTGTTTTTTATCAGCCATAACCACTCCCTTTTCAGCCAAATTTGTTTTTTATCAGCCATAACCACTCCCTTTTCAGCCAAATTTGTTTTTTATCAGCCAAAACACTCCCTTTTCAGCCAAAACCATCAACTTCTCCAAAAATTAAAAGAAAAGCAGAGGACTATCCCCCCTGCTTTTCCCATCAATACTTACGCTACATCTTCATCCTTTTTCTGCGAATTAACAAGAATTTTCTCCAGTTCTTCTAATGATCTACCTTTTGTTTCAGGTACAAACTTCCAAATAAATAGTGCTGATAATAGACTCATAATTCCATAGAAGGAATAGGTTAAGCCACCACTTACCTCCATCATCGCTGGGTATGTGGAAGAAATAAAGTAGTTTGCTGCCCATTGTGCTGCTACCGCAATTGCAACAGCTTGTGCTCTAACTCTATTCGGGAAGATTTCTGAGATTAGCACCCACACTACTGGTCCCCATGACATCATAAAGGATGCAGTATAAATAATAATGAATATCAAGGTCGCAATGCCAATTTTGTTTGAGAAAGCCATAGCAGCTACTCCAAACATACCAATTGTCATTCCAACAGAACCAATAATTAATAGTGGCTTACGTCCAAATTTATCAACCGTAAAGATGGCGATAAGAGTAAACACAACATTGACTAAGCCCATAATAATCGTTTGGAACATGGAAGCATCTCTTGCCGCACCCATGCTTTCAAAAATACGTGGGGCATAATAGAGAGCTACATTGATTCCAACGAATTGCTGAAAGACTGATAATAATATTCCAACAACTACAATTTTTTTGCCGAAAGTAAACAGCTTTGCTTTTGATTTATTGTTTTCATTAAAGGATGCCTTAATTTCAAACATAGTCGCTTTGGCCATTGTTTTTTCATATATTCTGGACAAAACAGTCATTGCCTTTTCATCCTGATTCTTCGACACAAGATAACGTGGTGTTTCTGGAACCGTGAATAATAACACCAAGAATAGGATTGCAGGTATTGCTTCAGATAGGAACATATAGCGCCAACCAATGTCATTTAACCATTCCAACGTTTGCCCACTTGCAATACCCCAGTTTACAAAATAAACGACAAGCATTCCAAAGATAATCGCAAATTGGTTTAAAGAAACCAATGTACCTCTAATTTTTGGAGGTGCCATTTCCCCGATATACATAGGTGAGATTGCTGAAGCTAAGCCGACACCAATTCCCCCAATAATTCGATAGATGTTAAAAGTAATGAGTAGAGCATAGCTTGGTTCTCCTTGTGTGAAAAACAAAAATTCTGGAAACGCAGATCCAAGAGCTGAAATTAAAAATAGTACCGCTGCAATAATAAGGGAATATTTGCGTCCGAAATTTGTAGCGAAGTAACCAGATATAAACCCACCAATAATACAACCTATTAAAGCACTTGAAACGGTAATTCCATGTACAAGGGAACTAAGACCTAATCCATCTGAAAAATAGGCTTGAAGGGATCCTTCTGCTCCAGAAATTACTGCTGTATCATAACCAAATAACAAGCCTCCAAGTGTCGCAACCAACGTGATTAGTACAATATAAAAATAACTATTTTTATTTACCATATGTTTGAAAGAGACTTAATCTCCTTCTTTCCTCCCCTCTTATGATTACTGATAGCCTTTTCATTTCAGCTAATAATAATCACTTTTTTAGTATTCATAGTATTTTTTAGTCTACTAACCTCCTAACCTAACAATACTAAGATGATTCCGTTTTCATTTCTATTTAATAAAGCACTTCATTCATTCATTCATTTCATACTATTAAATTATCACGAAAGCGTATTCTTGATAGCGCTTTCACCTTCACTTTTTTGTTATCATCTAGACTTTCTTGTAAAATCCTTACTTCTCTTTGTTTTATTAAGGATTGTTTAGCAATGCTCAGCACTAAAAAAACAGCGACCAATGATCGCTGTTTTTACTGCTGATATTTTAGTCTATATTCACTCGGGCTCATTCCCGTCTCTTTTTTAAATACTCTACTAAAATAGTTGGGATCTTTATAACCTATGTTTAACGCAATTTCCTTCAATGGCACATTGGGATCTAATAAATGCTCTTTCGCCTTTTCTAAACGTGTTTTCGTTAAATAGTCAATAAATGTTACCTGGAATCGTTCTTTAAATAATTTACTTAAATAATAGGAGCTTATTCCAATATGATCGGCGACTTCTTCAAGCGAAATAGCTTTATAAAAATTTTTATCCATATAGTCTTTTGCTTGCAACAATAATGCGCGTATCCCATTTGATCGCCACTCTCCAAGATGCTTTATAACGAGCAATAAGTGTGCTTTCGCTGCCTCTTTTATTTGCATGGAGTTATCAAATTTTCCTAAACTCGTTTCAATTTCTTCTTCAAACCCTAGCTCCTTCATTGAACGAATTAAGATGATAAAGAAATTCTCGATTGCTTTATGAATCATGCTTAGTTGAAAATCAGATGCCTGCTGAATAGTTTGAAAATAGGTTTCGAACATTTGCAATCCTTTTTGAACTTCCCCTTTCTTAACCGCATCCAGTAATTCTTTTTCCACCTCAAAAGGAATTAGCTCTTTTCGTTTTTGTTTCACTCGATTATTATAAGTCATATAGGCTGCACTTGGATGGCTATGCACGAGCTCTAATGCATAGATTGCCTCTTTATAGGAATCAGAAAACTGTTGCACATTTGAGACAAGCGTCCCCACACCTGCATATATATGGCACTGTTCAAGTTGATTCTGCACATCATGAATTATCTTTCGTGCAAAGTCATCTCTTATTTCACCATTTGGTTTCTCATTTTGATTAATTAATGTTAATATCGGAACTTGGAACCCCGTTAATGGCCCAACCAAACATTGTAGGTTTTGTTCCTGTAACGCTTGTTTTAGTATTCGATACCACCGGCTTTTCACTTCTCTACTTGGATGCTGGTTCTCTGATGCAAAGGAAAAAACGGCGACAAAGCCTTGCTTCTGTTCAAGATCTAGCCATTCATCCCACTCTTCTTGGTTAAATTCATATACATAGTCCATAATAAAAGATACAATAAATTCCATTTCAATAACCGAGCTTACTCTCTCCAGGCGATGATTCATTTCCTGCTTTTTCATGACCTCTTGCTTTTCCTGTTCAATCTCTTCGGCCATTCCGTCAAAAGCCTCTAAAACTTCCGAAACCTTACTCGGCTTAAGTAAATATTCTTTAATACCAAATTTCATTGCTTCCCGTGCATAATCAAATGTATCAAAAGCAGAAACCATTACATACTTAATAGTTGGATGGGAGGCATGTATCTGTCTTATCGCTTCAATCCCATCAAATTCTGGCATCTTAATATCCATAAATACTAAATCTGGCTTTTGGGAAATAGCAAGCTCAACTGCTTCTTTCCCATTTTCCGCTTCTGCAATGACTTCAAAATTAGAGCGATTTCGGCTAAGCATGAGCTTCAGTCCTTCTCTTTCAATCGGTTCATCGTCTACTAGCATTATTTTTATCACGAATAAGCCCCCTTCCTATCTTTATTCAAGCTAATGATCACTGATGTACCTTCGCCCAGAGTTGAACGAATCTTTACCTGACTATTTTTATCGAATAATTTAATCCTTTTAATCACATTACTCATCCCTATTCCAGTAGAATGGCCAGAGCCTTTATTCGTTGTAGATTTTTCTCTATCCTCCCTCAAGTCCATTAATTGGTCGATTGTCTCCTGAGCCATCCCTACTCCATTGTCCGTTACTTCTATCCATATTTTTTGATTTTTTTCATAGATTGATACAGTAATAATAGCCCCTTTTGCCATACTTTCAATTCCATGTATAAATGCATTTTCTATTATTGGCTGCAAGGTAAGACATGGAATCGGTATCGATAAACAAGCTGGGTCGATCTCTTCCTTAAATTCCACTCTTTGGCCAAAACGTGTTTTTTGGATAAAAAAGTATTCCCTCACAATTACCACTTCATCCTTTAATATCGTTTGGCGATCCAGACTGCCAATATTATAACGAAGTAAAGTTGAAACGGAAGAGATTAATTCACATGTTCGCTCTGCCCCTTCAATATAAGCGGTTTTCGAAATAGTATTCAGTGTATTAAAAAGGAAATGAGGATTAATTTGATTTTGCAGACTCTTTAATTCCATCTCCTTCAGTAATTGAGCTAACTTTGCTTTTTCTTCCATTTGACTAACCGACTCTAAAATGTTTTTTTTCATTTCATTAAAAGTTTTCGTTAGAAACCAAAGCTCATCCTTTTGAGATACAACAATATCTGCACGATCGTATCTCCCTGCTGAAATTTCCTCTGCTTCTCTTGTCAGACGGCCAATGGTTCTCGTTATTCCATTAGAAAACCATAATGCAAATAAAATACTCAATAGAATAATAGAAAATAGAATTGTAGTTCCCATATTTTTCGTGTGAACAATTTTTTTATCTAAGAGATACGAAACTTCTTGATATTCTGTTAGCTTTACATCAATTAAATCAAGTGCTTTCTCATGAATATAGCTCGATGTCTTTTCTACTTCCTTTAAGGAACTAGAATATTGTTGGATATCTTGGTTTTCCATTCCCTTTACTGTTTTCTCCGTTTGCTCTCGGAAATTGTCCATCATATTTACTAGGTTCTTCTTAGGAATTCCTTCTTTTTCAATCGCAATGAACTGTTGCTGTAGCTCATTAAACTTATTTTTTTCAACATCGTATAAATCTAAATTTTCCTCCAATGGTTCATGAACATAAATTTGCAGTGATTGATATGTCTGATTCGTTTCCTTTGTGATTTCATTTAACAAGAAAAAATATTCCATATTCTCATCATATAACTTCTTTACTTGTTGATTGCTATGTTCTCGAATCCAAAATAAAAGCAACAGCAAAAGTAAAATGACACCAAAATAAATCAGTAGCTTCGAACGAATTTTAATCATGAACATTCACCTTTTTCTCTACCACTGCTTCTATATCTTTTTTATAAATGATTGCTGCATCCGTATGATTTACAACCGAGATAGACTTCTGGTTTAGGAGATTTAACATTATTTCAATACTTTTCTCTCCCATTACAAAAGGTTGCTGGGCCACAATGGCATTTATATCCCCTTTATTTAACAACTCTATATTCTCATCTAATGTATCAAATGAGATAACATACAAGTCATCTTGCTTATTTAATGATCTTGCTGCAGCAACTATACCGATTCCATCTAATGAACTTGTTCCATAAAATGCAGTAATGTCCTCATGTTCTTTCAGCATCTTGTAAGCCTTCTCTTCTGCTTGTACTCTTGTTAGATTTGATTCATCTATCGCAATAACCTTCATTCCATCTTCCTTAGCTATTGCATCTTTAAATCCTTGTACTCTTAATTGATGCTGATTATAGGCATTATCCACCCCACCGGTAATGATGCCAATTGTTGCTTTTCCCCCAGTATCGTTTACTAATGCTTGCCCTGCTAGTTGACCAGCTAAATAATTATCTGTCCCAATATAAGCATTGCGTAAGCTTTCTGGTGCATCTGTATCAATCGTAATAACTGGGATTCCTGCCTTAACAGCCTTATTAATCAGTGGTGTAAAATTTTCGTTAAGCGCTTGCACAATAATGCCATCAACTTTAGCTTGGATTGCCATATCTAATAGTTTTAATTGTTCTTCTGGATTCGAACGTTTTGGTCCTTCATATTCAACAAAAACATCATTCTCTAACGCAGCTTTTTTTGCCCCTGCCCCCACTAAACGCCAATAATCATGATCCATTTCCTCTCCAATTAACGCAAAATGGTACTTTGGCAAAGGGGTCTCCTCTGAAATAACTTCTTGCATTTTCTGATCATAAATTTGAGCCTGTCTATAAGAATATAAGGAATATGCAACCGCTATCAGAAAAATGATAATTAAAATGGTATAAAAAAAGATACGTTTCATATGTTCCTCCAAATGACGTAACTAGTGTATTCTTATGTTGATAATAACATATATTTGAAAAAGGTAAACAAAAAATACAAGGAGAGAATTGGAAATAAAAATTTTTATTCTTTGTATGTACATTAAATAATTATTTTTCCTTTTCATCAAAGAAAGCCAGCACGTTAAGATTTGAGTGCTGGCTTTTTAATCCATTTAATTTTCCATCTTGGAAAGAGTTATTTTTATAAACTCTTTTTCATGGTGTTCTAATAGTTCGCGAACATCCATATCATCAATGAAGAAGTCATCAACATATTTCGTGCCTCTATAGTAATGCTGTTTCCCTTCAAAGTAAAAAATATCTGCTGTTCCCTCATACGTATAGGTTCTCTCATCTTCACAAACAATAGAAAGAGAAATCTTTTCCCCATTATAGCCCGTGAAATATTTTGATAAAGGCATATCATTTATTACCAATACATCTGAACCTATATCCCGCTGAATGGTGACAATTCCCTTAAGTTCTTCTATTCTTACTCTTCCTTTTAAAATACTAATTAGACTAAAATGTATAATAATTAACTATTGCATAATAAAGTGAAGTAAATTTCTACCACTTTACTTTAGAAATCGTATTTCGCTTCCTTTTTCTCTCTTATTTCCGAAAAGGTCTCTGTTAATACAATTGTATCTTCCACTAATCGTTCAATGCGGAATAACACATCATCATCTGTAATCTCTTTTCGATAGAAATCCTTTTCCTCAATAAATACATAGGTTTGCACAATTTGTGCTTTCATATAAGCCAAGATTGGTTTTAATTGCTGCTCCACAATTAAATAATGCTTTGCAGAACCTGCTGTAACTACAACACTTACAACTTTATCAAGGAACGCATTTTGAGGCAATAAATCAAAAATGTTTTTTAATGTAGCTGGAATCGATGCTTGGAAAACCGGTGTTCCAATAATAATGGCATCAGCTTCCATTAATGTTTTGGTCACATATCCAGCATCCCCATCATACTCTAAATAATTTCTTCCATCACTAAATGGAATATCATAATCCGCTAAGTCGAGTAACGTTATCTCCACTTCTGGATAATGTTCTGCAATAGTTTTCATTGTGTAATCCATTGCTGTTCTTGTTTTCGATCCGACTTTCGAACCGGATAATCCAACAATCTTCATATTTCTTATGCCTCCGATTTTTTCGTGTATTTTCTAATAGCCGGCAAGATTTCAGTACCAATAATTTCTACATTTTTCATGACTTTTTCAAACGGCATTCCACCAAAGTCAATTTGGGCAATATAACGTTGATGCCCAAACATTTCATGTTGATAAAGAATTTTTTCAATAATTTGTTGTGGGCTTCCGATATTCATAATATTATGCGGATCTACTCCCTGTGCAAAATGTTGTTTTGGAAATCCAGCTCCGTTCGTTTTTTTCATGCCTTCGTTAATATGCGGATACATATCCTTTAATGCTTGTTGAGATGATTCTGCTGCGTAGAAAAATCCTGCTGTTGCTACTGGCAGTTCTGCTGGGTTAAATCCACTATTTCGTGCTGCTTCCCGATAGGCATCTACTGTCCGTTTAAATACAGAGGCTGGTCCTCCTAAATGTGCCATAAACATTGGTGCTCCTGCAATTCCTGCTCTAATTGCACTTGCTGGTGTTCCTCCAACTGCTCGCCAAATCGGAATAAAGCTGTTCTTAGGACGTGGTAAAACTTGTGCATTTCTCAACGGCGCACGAAATTCTCCGCTCCAATTCACTACTTCCTCTTCATTAATTTTCATCAATAATTCAAATTTTTCTTCAAATAATTCTTCATAATTACGAAGATCATAGCCTAATAAATCAAATAATCCTACTCTTGATGCACGTCCAGCAATGATTTCAGCTCGGCCTTTTGAAATTAAATCAATTGTAGCAAAATCTTCGTATACTCTAACGGGATCCGATGTACTGATTATCGTAGAGGAGCTAGCGATTTTAATATTTTTCGTTGCTTGTGCAATCGCTGATAACACAACGGAATGTGCTTGTGTAACAAAATATTCTTGATGACTTTCCCCAACACTAAAGAAATCAAGACCCGCTTGATCTGCCAATTTTGCATATTCAATTATTTCATGTACACGTTCTTCTGCAGAAACCCTTTCTCCAGTGATTGGGTTTGGCAAATGATCGCCTAGTGTATATATTCCAAACTCCAAGCCTCTGCTTGGATCTATTCCATATTTTTTCAATTCATTCACCTTTCCTCTTATAGGCTATCTTTCAATTCCTCAGGGGATTTCTCCCAATATTCATTGTTAAAATCAACAAGAAATTTCTTTAAAGCTTGTTTGGATTCATCATCCATGATGTCTAATACAAATTTTCTTTTGATTGCTTTATCAAGACTGTTTACATGCTCTGGCATTGACTTATAGCCAAAAATCCTTCTGCTTCCTTCTTTCGTTTTCGTTGCAACTAAAATTTCGCAAGCACCTGCACCAGAATAGTGAACCCCTTTCTGGTTTCTGTCCAACGCAATCCAAATGACCCAATATTTATGTGGATCTAGCTCTTCCACTTCTTCTTTCGTCACATTCTTAAAAAATACCTTTTGCTCTACTTTGCTTCTACCATGCAAAGCACCCATATCTATAAATACTTCTTGTGTTTCTCTATCGATAATAATTGGTGTCACATTCTCTAAAGAAATAGAGCCTACTCCGTACCCACCATCTCCCTTGGTAGGGTCATTTCGTAAAATATTAAATTGAGCGTTTGGCTTGGATGATCCTTCTTTTTTGTTATCCATATTTTTCACTATTTTCCTCCTTCCAGTATTATTGCTTCCTTACCCTTCACTTATATTCTCGTGTTGAACGAGAAATGCTACGAATTGCCAATACAAAAATATGTACGGACTTCTACTTAACAAGTCTCTTTCCTTCATCTATAAATTCTCGATACTTTTGTGTAATTCAAGACGTTTTTTTTTCAGGATATACGCCTTTATAAATGACTTGTCTTGATTGTAATATTAAGGGTTATAATGATTAATGGCAATTATTCAGCTTACTAGGAAATGTTCTTATGTACTTACAAAGAAGTTTAAGTCCATTGTATATTTTGTCTATCTATTAGGAAGGCTATGTATGATTCTCGTGGATAGTAAATACTGGGTGTTGGGTGTTGGGAAGTTTCATTTGGAATTTGATAATTTGCTGCTTTTTTGGCTTTTACTTGTTTTTATGAAAACCACTTTTCTTCTCTCCTCTGGGATTTTTGGTTTTCATTCGCTTGATGAAAACTTTTCCCCGATATCTCAGAGTTTTGGTTCTCTTTGTCTTGGGCACAGTGAACGCTTCTCTGTTACCTTTTCTTGCTTCTTCTCTTGCTTTTGGGCTCAGAGAACGCTTCTCTGTTACCTTTTTCTGCTTTTTCTCTTGCTTTCTGGCTCAGAGAACGCTTCTCTGTTACCTTTTTCTGCTTCTTCTCTTGCTTTTGGGCTCAGAGAACGGTTCTCTATTACCTTTTTCTGCTTCTTCTCTTGCTTTCGGGCTCAGAGAACGCTTCTCTGTTACCTTTTTCTGCTCCTTTGGTTTTCATCTGCTTAATGAACACCACTTTTCCCTGCTCTCTCATATTTTTGGTTTTCATCCACTTATGAATACCTACCTCCTTCTCTAACCCCTCTTATTTTCCAAATGCTAACCAACAAAAATTTCATCATCACCAAAAACGCAATAAAAAGCTTACCGTACTTTTTCATTCGTACGGTAAGCTTCATTTTAAGCTCTATCTTTTAAATTGGAACCACTCAAAATCAAAATTACTACCTGGTAAAAAGACAAAAGTTACTTTTTGTATTCCAGTTATTTTCTCTAAATCAAATACGCGTTCTTCATAGCCAACAGAGTAAAGAAATTCAACCATCTGATTGCTTTCGCCTTCTTGGTTTGCGAAACGTATATGAATGGTGTTTTTTTCAATTGGTGACTTTCCTGAAATAATGAGCTTTGTTGCCCCTGTCTCAGTAAAATCAAATTCTTCAAAAGTTAATGATACATTATTGCCAATTCCTTCTACGCAATTTTCTTTTACTTCAAAGGTATCCCCATAGATGTGGTTACACTCAGACGCATAATTACGTTCAAACGCTTGATTTTTCTTTTCAAAATAAAAACCTTTAATATGGACCTTCTGATGTAAGACAAAGCACAGTGATTTAATTCCACGAAGTCTTTTTGACAATTGGAATGTCTCTTCCTGATAAACATTCCACTTAGATGGCTTTTGATAAATGACATCTGCTAATAGCTCACTGCCCTCTTCATCCGGCATTCCTTCCCAAATTTGGATTGGATACTCTTCATCTGATAAGGAAAAAATCGGCATCGTAATTTTGTCTGATCCATAATTTCCAAAGTCTATTTCTCGAAATCCTACTTGTGTTTCGCCATCCCTACTTGTGGCGACACCTCGTTCATTCCCATTAGTTACTTCGCCTTTGCTGTAGTCATATAAACCAGCTGAGATAAATCCGTACGGATCCTTATAGGCTTTTCCGAGACCAGCTGCCTTAAACTCTAGCTCGGAAATGAGTTTTGTTTTATCTGTACCATTCTTATTTGTACAACGAAGACGAAATTCACCATCTCCTAAAGCACTAACCTTTACTTTATTACCTGCTACTTCCACTTTCGAAATATTCGATTCAATACCAGCATCGTTTACAACACTCCACTCTACTTCTCTATAAGAAGTGTCTGCAGGGATTAGTTTAGCATGAACGAATATGTCTGTTTTAGTTGGGTCGAATAATTGCCCAGATTCACTAATGATTTCAATTTTACGAAGAGGAATTTCTCCTTCTTCTCCCATCACAATTGGTGTATCAGTGTTTTTCATCGTTGCAGATATCCCAACTAATTCATTGTCTTCAGCCGGTTGAGCGTCTATTTCTAGGCATGCACTCTCTAGTCCTTTAGAATTTACCTCTATCTGAATTTTCCCAGGTTCAGTCGTTGCAGCAATTATGGCCATTAGCTTCCCACTAAATAATCTTCTGCTTAAACCTTTGTACTGGTCATAATCCGTACTATCTCCATTATCTAGACCAATCAAACGACCAGCACCTGTTACATTTACATTTACACGATTTGTAGCATTTTCAACTAGGTTTCCATCCTGGTCCTTTGTTGCAATTTCGATAAAAGCAATATCCGTTCCGTTTGCAGTAAGTATTCGCTTATCTGCATTCAAGCAAATTTTCTTCGCATCATCGAAAGAACTTTTCGTATCCGTTGCGATAATATTCCCTTTTTCATCATAGGCAATGGCTGTTAACTGCCCTTTTTCATAAGGAATTTTCCACCAGCCAACCAGCTCTGTTCCCTTTTCATGATCGATAACATGTGTACCAATCTTATTACCATTCAGCTGTAATTCCACTTTAGGTGCGTTTGAGCATAAACGAACATCAATCATCTGCCCTTCACTAAAATCCCAATAAGGAAAAAGATGTACCATTGGTTTTTCCCGGTAGTCTGTCCATTCTGCTTGATAAATATAAAAGGAATCCTTCTTAAAAGTAGCTGTATCAATTTGACCAAAATATGCATTTTTCGTATGATAAGGGGTTGGTTCCCCGATATAGTCAAAACCTGTCCAAATAAAGGTTCCCAGGGAAAATACTGCGTCTCTGTCTGCTATAATACAAGCTTCCGTTGACTTAGCCCCCCAGCTAGTGGAGCTATTCCCAAGGGCCGAACACTGTTCATCATCATCTGCAAGAATGGATTGTTCATAAGGGAAATGATAAATGCCCCTACTTTGGACAACAGATGCAGTTTCACTACCATATATAATCCAGTCTGGATGCTCTTCATGGTGTTTTTGATAATATTTTTCACCATAATTATAGCCTGCTACTTTTACAATATCTGCACATTTTTGTGCATTTTCCCATGGCATATAATTGGATCCAATCGTCATCCATGCATTTTGCTTCGGATCATATTTATGTACTTCTGCCATTAACATTCTAGTTAATTCCTGCCCTCGCTCATCTGCATGGGTATCATAAATCTCATTTCCAATGCTCCACATTAATAAACTTGGATGATTTCGATCGCGCTTCACCCAGCTTTTCACATCGATTGGTGCCCATTCCTTAAAGAATCGTGCATAATCATACTTTGTCTTTGGTCTTTCCCACATATCAAAAGCTTCTGAAATAACGAGAAAGCCCATCTCATCAGCCAAGTCCATTAATTCCTTTGCTGGCATATTATGGGCTGTCCTTATGGCATTCACACCCATTTCTTTCAATATTTCAAACCTTCTCTTTAAAGCTTGTTTATTAAATGCAGCTCCTAACGCTCCCAAATCATGATGTTCGCAAACTCCATTCAGCTTCATCCTTTTGCCATTTAAATGAAAACCTTGCTTTGAATCCAGAATTATATTTCGAAAGCCAATGTTTTGTGTAATTGCTTCTACTGTCTTTAATTCCGGATTGATAATTTGTAATTCTGTTTGAAGGTGATAGAGATTGGGCTCGTCCATGCTCCACAGCAATGGATTATCGACAATGAGCTTTTGCTGATTCAAGACAGAATTTTCCTTACCAAAATCTATCGTTTCAGAGACAGATGCTATTCTTTGATTTTTGAAAAAAATTGAATGGCTAAGCTGCACATCTTGATCAAGTGCTAATTCTGTCTCAACTTCAACATGCCAGCGAGTATCCTCTTGATTCATCGTGATGTATATTCCATCTGTTACAAGATGATTAGTATCTCTTGTTTTAAGCCAAACGTTACGATAAATTCCAGCTCCTGAATACCACCTACTATTGGGGCTTTCATATACAACCTTCACGAGGATGTTATTTTTCCCATCAACCATAGCGGCTGTAATATCATGCTCAAACGAGGAGTAACCATTTTTCCATTCCCCTACAAACTGATTATTTACATACACAGTTGAATCCATATATACGCCATCAAAGCTTAGCAGTACTTGTTCACCTTGTTGCTTAGAATAGAAAAAGCTTTTGCGATACCAGCCAATGCTAGATTCATAGAGATCAAGAGTATTATAAATAAGCCAGTCATGTGGCAAATCAATTGGCACAAAATCTAGGTTTCTACTATCTTCGACTTCTAAACTTGTTTTTGCAAATTCCCATTTATCATTAAAAAGCGTTTTCATATTCATGTAAGGTTGCTCCTTTATCGTTAATTTCCTATACATTTCCCTGCGAGGAAAGGGGTTGTATCAATCGCTAATATTTTTATTACCTTTGAAAAAATGATTTAGTTGCACTTATTGCTTCAAGAGAAAGGATTGAAACCTTCCTCTGCCTACTTTATCTCTGGAATACGCTTAATAGTTGGATCGGTAAAAATATCGTATTCATCCCGACTAGTCGTTGAAAACTCAGAAATGACAGCTCCCTCTTCACTTGCCTGGAACCAATGAAGGGTATTAGGAGGGATTGTGTATTGGTCTCCAGGATTCAATTCTATTTCATGAAAGACGGTGTAATATTCTTTGCTTGCTTCTGGAACAGTTGCTTTTCTATTCACTGTCTCTTCTCCTTCCACATACAAATATACTTTCCCGAATCTGCATCGAAAGGTTTCTGTTTTTCCTACAATATTATTGATTGGTGGATGTTTATGCTCTGGACAAGTTTGATTTGGAAATAACACTAGTTCCTTCGCACAATAATGATCATTATTGATATACGTAATCAGCTGTAATCCTTGTGTATCTAATTGATCTAATCCAAAGTCCGCTACCTCTACTGCTTCTTGCTCTGATTCACTTAAGATAATTCCTGCCTGATTTAAGAATTCGAGGGTACGCTTTTGTACTTCTTGATAGATCGTGTTAGTCAACATATTAAGCATCCTTTCCAAAAAGATTGTTATGGACATCATAAATTGCAAAAGCTGTTACTTCTGTTGGTATTCTATTCAGCTAAAAAAAGTCCCTTTATATGGGCAGAAGATATGGTAGCTGAGCCATTGATGGCTACATTAATCATCCATGCGCGGCTCCTTTCTATTTCATTTTATTTGCGACCTTAATGAATAATACAAATTTTATTGAAGGAAACTAGAATTGCCTAATTGGAAATGAGACGAAACTATTTTTAGTAATATCTAGATGGAAATAAAAATACTAAACTAGTATAAGAGAGGAAAATATCAAAGAATTGCTTAATTATTTCATGGTTATTTTTTCTGAAACATCTGTATACACTTTTTGATAACGATTACATATTTCTGTAAAATTTTTACTTATTATACAGAAATATAAATTAGTACTTTCAAATCTTTATTATAAGAAGAAAATTCTTTCTTTTCAAGATAAAATTGTAAACCTTTTCTTTTTAAATCAAAAAAGATGGCTCTTACGCATCCTTTCAGATACATTAGAGCCATCTTTTTTGATTCCTTATGCCGGATTTACTTCTAGTTCTACTTTAATTTTGATATCTTTTCCTACTAGTACGCCACCTGATTCAAGTACTGCATTCCAAGTAAGACCGAATTCTTCACGGTTGATTTTTGTTTCTGCTTCGAAACCGTAAACTTCTACGCCCCATGGATTTGTGCCTTTTCCGCCGAATTCTACATCAAATGTAACCGGCTTAGTAACATCCTTGATCGTTAAATCACCTGTTACTTTATAGTCATCGCCATCTTTTGTAATTGATGTTGATTTAAAATCAATTGTTGGATATTTCTCTGTATCGAAGAAATCACCTGATTTTAAATGATTATCGCGATCTTCGCTATGTGTATTAATGCTTGCTACATCAAACTTGAATGCAACGCTAGCTGTTGTTAAATCTGTTAAATCAGCAGCTTCAACGTCTGCAGTGTAAGAATCAAATTGCCCCTTTACTTTTGAAACCATCATATGTTTTACTTCGAATCCTACGCTTGAATGTGATTGATCAACTGTCCATTTTGCCATTTTAAAATTCCTCCCATTTTCCTTTTGTTTTTTTACTTTGAATTCAAGATATTTATTATAAAATTAGTCTCCCTTGATCTTTCTAGAAAATTTCAAGGCAAACTGATTAGAGATTGCTATTGATAATTTACTTTGAAATAAGTTATCTCTAATTAAAGATAATTTTAACACATCTATTTGTTTTGTCTATACTTTGCTGAAAAAATTTTAAAAAAATTTATGGAGAAATTATTCCCATCGTAAATTCCTTCTCCAAAAGGCTTGCTGTGCTTTTCCATTTCATTATGTACAGGGAAGGTGTTCTCTACTTTTACTGAATTTCTTTTGTCATTCAAACTATAAAAATAGTCCTTTTGTTAAAGTAACTAACACTTAACAAAAGGACTATTTCATTTGAAAATGTATTATTATGCTTTAGAATACTTCATCATTCTAAATACAAGGAACCCAATCCCTGCTACTAATAAAATACCACCAACCAAAAGCATTGTGTACATACTTGTAGCTGTATTTGGAAGAGCATTTCCTTCAGAAGAATTGGACACTGTTTCTTTAGAGCCTTGATTATCATTAACATCCTGCTCTAATTCCGTATCATTTTCAATACCAGCATTATCTCCAATATCTGTATTATCATCATCCGTTTCTGAACCTGTTGCATCTGTTGGATTATCTGTATCGCTACTATCGTCTTCATTCCCACCAGTTTCAGGATTTTCTACTTCTGGTTCCTCTGGTGTAACTTCTTCCTCTTCATCCCCAGGTGTTTCTGGATCTGTCCCAAGCAAATCAGTAATTCGTCCTTCTAGAACAGGGTCGACCACTCCACCTAAATCCTCGACCATATATTTACGAAGCTGTTCCCAATCAATTTCACCAATATCTTGCACTCTACCCTCTTGATATGCTTTAGCGAATACGTCAAATCCATCTCCGCCTTTAGCAGTAAAGTTATTTGTTGTTACAAGATATTTCTGATTTGCTTGGATTTCTTGATATTCTCCATTTACTTTTACATACATGGATATAACACGAGATCCAGACTCTTTTGTACTATCATACGTAAATTTCATGCCAGCTACATGGAGGAAACCACCGCTTTCTGCTGGTGCTTGACTTACACTATGTTCAAGAATTTGCTTTATTTCCTCACCAGATAGTTCTACAACTACTGGGTCATTTCCAAAAGGAAGCACAGAAATGATTTCTCCAATTGTAATGGGACCTTCCTCAATTGCCGCACGGATTCCGCCACCATTTTGGAATGCAATAACGGTTTCTGGATATCTTTCTTTTGCTTTGGCAAGCATTGCATCTGTCACAAGATTTCCTAATTCTGTTTCATTTGCGCGGACACTTACATCACTGTCCGTAAGACGTGGATTTGCTAGAGTTTTCTTAGCAATTGCCCCAGATTCCTGTGTAGAAAGCTCGGTTATTTTTTCTTTATATGGAGCTAAAATAGCTGCAGCTTCTGAATCTTCTTCTTTACTAGCAACATCAATTAGCTGTCCAGCTTGTCCGATAACTACACCATTTCCATCAAATTCCACCTGTAGTTTTCCTAATAATTGCGAATATTGATATGCTTGAACAACAACGGTCGGCTCTTTTTCTGTGCCCTTCTCATCTTTATTTACAACAACTGGCTCGCTTAACTGTGTATGAGAATGTCCTCCAACTACTACATCGATTCCATCGACATATGTAGCTAGCTGTAAATCGTTCCCGAAATCAGGATTGCTATCATAACCAAGATGAGTTACAGCAACAATTTTATTAATTCCCATTTCTTCAAATGCTTGTACAGCTCGTTCAGCCTCTTTAATATAGTTTAAGAATTTTACATTTACAGGACTAGAAATATTTGCTGTATCTTCTGTCGTTAAACCAAAAATCCCAATCTTTTCTCCATTTACTTCTTTCACCATCCCATCAAAAACTTTCCCATCTTCTGGTGAATCAGTAAACTCATTTTTAACAAGCTTATTCATGAATGCATCACTGGAAAAATCTACATTTGTTCCAAGTAGTGGGAATTTGGCTGCAGAAACAAACTCTGATAAGGATTTATGACCATTCTCACTAGATCCTAAATCAAATTCGTGATTTCCAAAAACCATTGCATCCAAATCCATCATATTTAATAGAGCTAAATCTGCTTTTCCATGATATTCATTGAAATACAATGTACCAGAAAAAACATCCCCTGCATTAAAAAGTAGCGCTTCAGGATCTTCTGTACGTACCTCTTTAATTGCTGTCATCATATTTGGTAATAGATCAGCATGTGCATGTGTATCATTCATATGCATAATCGTAAGCTTAAAGCTATCACTATTTTCCTCAGCATATGTACTAGCTGGTAAAACAATGGATACTAAAAGTGCAAGTGTAGTAATAGCGCTTAAAAGAAATGTAAAATGCTTCTTCCCTTTCATCAACCAGTTACCCCCTAATTAGTTCTGTTGACCGTAAATGGAGCTAATCGAATCACCACTCTATTTGTCAACTATTCTCCCTTATTGTAGAAACTCTCTATTAATCTACTATTAAGTGTTTGTAAAAAACAAAAAATATTTTCCCTTTAAATGACACCCCCTAATCCTTCTATCAACAACTGTGAAAATTTAATACATATAAATAGTAGTTTTCATTAACTAGTATAAAAAATTATTAAATCATTATCTATGCATTAAATAGACTTTTCTGAAAATGAATAAAAAGGCCCTGCTTTAAATCATTAAATTAAAGCAACAGGACAAAAAAAGAGTGAAACTATTTATACTAATCTTTTCCGTAAAAAAAAGATTACTAGTTGATAGGTTCACTCTATTATTTATTTAGTTTTGTCCAAGGATTAAAACTCTCTAGCGAATACATCGACATGATCAGACAATTCTACCTTTAACTAAAAAAATAGGCACCAACAAAGTTGATACCTACTTTTTTTATTAACAGAATGAATCCTTTGATTTTGGTACAGAGAGTCCAAATAATGGGCGGAGGTATAAGGCTACGAACGTTCCAGCTAATGCTAGAATACCCCAAACATAACCATGTACGCTGAATGATGCGATACCGCCAAAATACGCACCAACGTTACAGCCAAATGCTAAACGTGAGCCATATCCCATTAGTAAACCACCAATAATCGATGCAAGCACATTTCCAAGTGTCACTTTTGAAAATTTAAATAATCCACCTGCAGCTGATGCTAAAAAGGCACCAAGGATTACTCCAAAATTAAGGATTGTAGTTGAATCTGCAAAAATAGATGCTTCTAGAGCTTGTGCATTTCCTTGCCAGAATCCCCAGCTTGCTACATCCATTCCAAAGAATTGCGCTACTTTTGAACCCCATAAAGCAAATGCAGACGTAATTCCCCATGGTGTGCCACGAGTCATTAATGTTAATGCGTTAAGTACAGCTAACACGATTGCTGCTGCAAATAATGGCCAAGAACCGCGGAAAATACGTTTCCAGCCTGTTGTTGTTGGCAGTGGGGCCATTTTTGGTGCTTTTCTTTTTCTTTCCACAACCAATGTAATCCATGCAATGAATCCAAATAAGATAATAGATACAAGCCAAGCTCCACCATAGCCAAGACCTGTTGATGTTGCTAATGAAATCGGTGCAAAAGATGGTAGATCTTCTGTCCAAAAAGACAGATGAGCTGCCCCAATCGTTGAACCAATAATAAAGAATAATAGTGTTACGAACGCAACAGAACGTCCCCCACCTACTGCATACAAGGTACCGGATGCACATCCGCCACCAAGCTGCATACCAATACCAAACATGAAGGCACCGACAATAAGACTCACACCAACTGGTGATACATAACCTGTTGCTCCAGTTCCAAAGAATGAAATGCCGTATGCTAAGATTGGTGCAAATAACGATACTGCCACTGCTAGCATTAACATATGTGCACGCAATGCTTGCCCATTACCAACTGATGCAAGTCTGCGAAATGCTGATGTGAAACCAAAACGAGCATGAAACAATGTATAACCAAGTAAAAGACCTAAAATTAATAATATAGGCTGCATACTCTTTTGTGTCATTATTAAGTAGACTAATAGAATTGCTGCAACAATAAGTCCACCGATAATTAAAGGCATCTGTGGAGCCTTTAATCCTTTTTGATGTTCAGGTAGACTCTTTGCATTTTGAGTCGATTGAACGTTTGCTGAAGTTGCCACCCCAAAACACCCTTTCCCCATTTATATAGTCGGAATTACTTTTTTTATCATAAAGTTATTTTAAGGTAGTGTCAATATAAAAATCCTCCTTTTTTTATTTTTATAAAAATAAAGCCTTTTCATCCATATAAAAAACCAGAAGTCATTACTCCTGGTTTCTTCCTATTATTCTTTTTTCATTATTGATTTCCTTTTTTAACCCATTCTGCAACTGTAACAGTACGTTTTGCTTGGTGTTTTACAGCTCCTTGAACGTCTTCAATCATTTTACCGTCTTGTCCAACTGTTACACTTGTTCCATATGGATTTCCACCTGCTCCGAAAAGAACTGGATCTGTGTAACCTGGAGTAGCAATAATCGCACCCCAATGCATCATAGAAGTATATAGAGACAATAATGTTGCTTCTTGACCACCATGTGGATTTTGCGCAGAAGTCATCGCACTCACTACTTTGTTAACCGTTTTTCCTGTTGCCCATAATCCACCTTGTAAATCAATGAATTGCTTCATTTGAGATGGCATTGTGCCAAATCGTGTAGGAACGCTGAAAATAATGGCATCTGCCCATTCAATATCTTCTGATGATGCAACAGGTACGTCTTTTGTTGCGTCTACTGTTGCTTTCCATACTTCATTGCTGTCGATAACAGATTGTGGAGCTAATTCTTGTACTTTTACTACCTTCACTTCTGCTCCTGCTTCTTTTGCTCCTTCTGCTGCCCATTGTGCTAGTTGATAGTTTGTTCCACCCATACTATAAAAAACGACTGCTACTTTAACATTTGACATACTTTCCATCTCCTTTGATTTTCCGAATAATTTATTTAATATCCCCATAAGTACACCTGCTTTTATTTAGTAAAGGAAACTTATAAGAACCACCTCCATTGAAAGGATATTTCAATGTTAGCTGTTCTTCTTATTCCCTATTATATGAAATTTATGATTATTTTTTTCTTTTAACTAGATTAGATTAGCTATTAATAAATGTAGCATACCATTTAGCAGCTGCTTCTACTTCTTGTGCTGTTAATTGGTGACCTCTATTTTCCCAATGCATTTCTACATTAGCGTTGGCAGCGGCTAGCAATGATTGTAACTCTGTTGATTCTTCTGGTGAACAAATTGGATCATTTGTTCCTGCTGCAATAAATACTCCTTTTCCTGTTAAATCAGGAAGAGTAATTCCTCTTCTCGGAACCATTGGATGATGAAGAATGGCTGCTTTTAATGCATCCTGATAATGGAATAATAAGCTTGCTGCAATATTAGCACCATTAGAATAACCAATTGCAATAACATTGGCTCTGTCAAATTCATATTTTTCGGCAGCTTCATCCAGAAATTCATTTAATTCTTTTGTGCGAAAAATCAAATCCTCTTCATCAAAGATACCTTCTGCTAAACGCTTAAAGAAACGTGGCATGCCGTTTTCTAAAATATTTCCGCGGACACTTAGCACGGAAGCACCATCATCAATCATCCCAGCAAGAGGCAATAAATCTAATTCTGTTCCCCCTGTACCATGCAACATCAATAATGTTGGCTTTTGTGGATCTTTTCCTTTATTGAAAATATGTTTCATTCTTTCTCCTCCTCTAGAATTTTAACTTGTACATTAGGCAAAGAAGCTGTAAGCTCTTCTCTTTTTTCCTCTAGCCAATCAGGTAGCATAAGCTTCTCCCCTAGATTGCTTAATGGCTCGTCTACAGCAAATCCAGGTCCATCTGTAGCTATTTCAAAGAGTATGCCGCCCTCTTCATGAAAATATAATGCTTTAAAATAGTTTCGGTCTTTAAGCTCAGTTGGATAATACCCCTTTTCTACTAGAAGAGCCCTCCATTGCTGAAGCTCTTGTTCATCTTTTGCACGCCAAGCAATATGATGGATCGTGCCTGCTCCCATGAGACCGCGAACGGTTGGTGATAATCTGATATCAATCATATTACCTATATGTGATTCAGATGAAAAACGCAGATACTCAGCGTCTTCTCCAACACATGTAAAACCTAATATATTTTCAAGCACTTCTGCAGTTTTATTTGGTTGAGCAGAATGTAACGTTGCCCCGCCAAATCCCTTAATTGCAACAGAGGAATGAATATCGCCGATTTTCCAATTATTTAGTGGACCTTCCTTTCGTTCAACTAATTCGATAAGAAGACCATCTGGATCAGCAAACTGCAAATACTTTTCGCCGAATCTACTGTAATTCTCCACTTTCACTCCAAAAATGTTGAAGTCGACTTTCCCAAAAACCACTAGAACCAACTGGTATAACATAGCTTGTAACACCAACTTGCCCTGTGCCAATTCTGCCCTTCAACTGTTTTTCCCATGGAAAGAAGGTGATGACAGTGCCTGGATTGCCAGTTTCATTCCCAAAATATAGATGGTACACTTCTGGTCGATCAAAATTAATTGTTTTTTTCACTAATCTTAATCCAAGAATACTTGCATAAAAATCAATATTTCTTTGTCCATCATTCACCATAGCTGTAATGTGATGAATCCCTGCTGATATTAGCAACCCTATCCTCTCCATTCAAAGAAATTATTTTGGTCTTTCTTTTGTGAAGATTTCTCCAATTTTTGCATAATCATTTCCTGCTAATCTGCTGACAGCACCTAATCCTCTTGGATTAATTCTACCGTCCTCGTAAATTTCTTCCTCGATATGGTATTGCACCACTCTTCCGATAAGAAAATCACAGCCAGGCTGGGCATTTTTATCCCCCAATTCTAATGCGTGCTCTAGCACGCATTCCAAGCGGATTTTTGCTTCTTTGATGCCAGGCACATTGATTTTTCTGCTTTCCATTGGTGTTAGGCTAGCCAATTCTATCTCACTTTCAGTTGGTGAAAGGGATGCTGCCGTTTGATTAATCTGTCCGACATTTTGGTCATCCACAATATGAATAACAAATTCCTTTTTGTTTACTATATTTCTCGCAGTATCCTTCTGTTTTCCATTAGAGCGTTGAATAGATACAGACACCATAGGAGGTTGAGAAGACACAATATTAAAGTAGCTAAAAGGAGCTCCATTTAAAACGCCCTCTTCAGATAAGCTAGTAACAAAGGCAATTGGCCTTGGAATGATGCTTCCGATTAAAAATTTATAATTATCTCTTTCTGAAATCGTATTCGGATCTATGGCACGCATTAAAGAATCATCCTTTACAAAGTTAATCGAGAATTCTTACTTCAACTGGTATTAATCTTCGTTCTAACTGTTCTCTATATTGCTCATATTGACTTGGCAACATTAAATTTTCTCCCATTGTTTCTTGAGATTCATCAATTGCAAATCCTGGAGGGTCTGTTGCAATTTCAAAAAGAATTTCCCCATGCTCTCTTAAATAGATTGCATTAAAATAATTTCGGTCTTGAACTGGTGTAACTTGATATCCATTTGCCGAAACATGTTTTTGCCAATCTAATTGATCCTCATCATCCACTGCTCTAAAGGCAATATGGTGCACGGTTCCAACACCCATCGAGCCACTTCTACCTGCTGTTATTTTAAGATCAATCACATTTCCAATATCGCTGAAAGAACGAAATCTAATATATTCTCCTTCTTCTCCAACCTTTTCAAATCCCATTACCTTTTCTAAAACTTCCGCTGTCTTATCTGGTTGCTTGGATAAAAGTGTAGCACCGCCAAACCCTTTAATTGCATACTCAGGCATTATCTCGCCAAACTGCCAGCTATTGTTTTTCCCTTCTTCTCTTCCCACAATTTCTAGCAATAATCCATGAGGATCCGTAAACGCTAAATATTCTTCTCCGAAACGCTCTGTTTTGGTAAAAGGAATAGCAAACTTTTCTAATCGATTTTCCCAAAATGGAAGTGCGCCTTTTGGAACAACATAAGAGGTTACTCCAACTTGGCCATCTCCAATTACACCTTGGTGTGCACCAACCCATGGGAAGAAAGTAATTATCGTTCCAGGGTTTCCTCCTTCATCTCCAAAATATAAATGATAGGTTCCTGGGTCATCAAAGTTTACGGTTTGTTTTACTAAACGTAAGCCCAGTACTCCTGCATAAAAATCGACATTTTCTTGTGGATGGCCTACGATTGCTGTAATATGGTGAATTCCACTTGTTTTTTTCGTCATTTCCATTCACTCCCATTCTTTTATTTATTCTGCTTTATTCTTAATATTAGATAATAGATGAAAAATCATTTGTGCATTTTTATAAAATATAATGAATTAAAGTATTATTAATTCGAGATATTAGTTTAAAAAAATTACAGGCTTTGCGCGTGGATGCCTAATTTTTTTAGCTGTTCAATCAGCAATTCTTTTTCTTTAATTTCCAGTCCGCCACATATCTCTCTCATTGCTGCCTTATGCTTTGGAAAGACTTTGTCCATCAGTTCCGTTCCTTCTTCGGTAATAACGGCATATGTTATTCGGCGATCTTTAGGACATGGCTTTCTTCTTATTAATTTTTTATTCTCTAATTTATCAACAACATAAGTAATACTACTACTTGCAATCAGTACCTTCTCACCAATCTTTTGAATAGGCTGATCTCCTTTGCTGTAAATTAATTCAAGAACAGAAAACTCTGTAGGATTTAATCCAAGACATTTTATATCTTCTTCTACTCGTTTCTTAATCGATTGCAAAGCTCTCGATAAAACGACAAATACCTTTAAAGATAAATCTTCATCATATGTTAATAATTCTTTATTATCCATGATAATCTCCCTTTCAATTATCTTGAATTCGAGATAATTATATAACATCAGAATAGTATGTGTCAACCATGATAACCTATCTATATATTTTCTCTTAGAAGTAAGAAACCATACCCTACTTAAGCAATTAGTTTACATATAAAAAGCCGATTGGTTTTTATTAAAACCGACCGGCTGTAAGAATTTAAGAAGGATTAACAAGCTCTGCTTTCTGTGCCTGCTTTGCATGTAATTTTTCATCGCAAATCTAGCTATTGGCTGTGCAATAATAACTCAATCCAAAATGCTACCCCAAAGTCCCTAAACCAATTGTGAAAGAAATTCTGAAAAGGTTCAAGGCTTATTTGTTTAGTACCAACCCAATTACCGATAATGGTAAGAAGAATGGATAAAACCGTAACATTCATTACAATGTTTAATAACACTCTTGCATTAAATCCATCTGTTTTTCCAACGAATTTTGGCATCACTTTTCCAACTATTGGCCCCGCAACAAATCTTACTAACAGCATAACGATAATCCACATAAACGGAATGACCTTCAAGGTTTCCAAGTAATTTTCCTTACTAAAACCTAATTGAAGCCCCATAATAACCGGTGCAATAGTGTTAACTGAAATAATTGAAATAATTAACATAAATATGATGCCTTCTTTTGGATTTTGAGGCAGTCTATCTTCCTTATACATATTTTTACCCTCCGAAAATAATTAATATTTCAGATGGCAGACGTATCATGCGACATATATTTTTGGCCAGTTAAACTATACCAATATCTCTACACACAGATTTTTTAATTCTATCACGATATCACATGAATTCTTGTCTTGAAAAATATTAGTATTTGTGAGCAAAATAGGACTTTGTTTTTTATAGATGGTGGTTGGTGTGTTTGGGTTATATATTTGGTTTTTGGATCATATCTGCTTGGTTTTGGATCATTTATTTTGTTTTTGGATCATATCCACCTCTCTTTGGATTATTTATTGGTTTTGGATCATATCCACTTTCCTTTGGATCATTTATTTTGTTTTTGGATCATATCCGCCTTCCTTTGGACCATTTATTTGGTTTTTGGATCATATCTGCTTGGTTTTGGATCATTTATTGGTTTTGGATCATATCCACCTGCCTTTGGATTATTTATGTAATTTTCGGATCATATCTGCCTCCCTTCGGATCATTTATTTCGTTTTTGGATCATATCCACCTGCCTTTGGATCATTTATGTAATTTTCGGATCATATCTTCCTCCCTTCGGATCATTTATTTCGCTTTTGGATCATATCCACCTCTCTTTGGATCATTTATGTAATTTTCGGATCATATCCACCTGCCTTTCAATCATACAGCTCAATCCTGCATCAATTTTCAATTAGCGATAGACATAAACCGTGCCAATACTAAACTCTAACTAACATCTAAACGAAAATACAAAAAACAGGTGGAATTGCTTCCACCTGTTTGCTCTCGTTACTAATCATGAAGACTTCTTTTGTTTTTTTCGAGAAGAATCTGCCTTTGCTCTTCCCGTTTCCTTTGTAGTTGTCCCTTGTCCTTCCGGTTGAGTGGATCCTAAACCAATTGTTGATGGATCTGCTTTTCTGTTTGACATACTTATTCACCTCCATTGACTAGTTTTCCTTGAATAATCCAAGTTATGTGAACCATTGTAGAAAGAACTCCTGAAACATTATTTGCAGTTATTCGTATTACTTTACATAAGCATGAAACATACGCTTTCCTTTGCATGGAAAATGTCAGTTAAGAATAATTAAACAAGTAATAGATAAAAAGGAGTGTGAGCATGCCATGAATAATCGAACAAATACTAGTTCAGTCATTTCGTTAACGTTCGGTATTTTATCGTTATTCATTCCCTTCATTGGTCTTATCTTAGGAATAATTAGCATCGTCTATTGGAGAAAAGCAGTTAATGAAATCAACAAAACGAATGAAATTGGGAGAGGTTTTGCAACAGCTGGTTTAATATGTAGTGTAATCGGGATTGTTTTCCAACTTTTAACTATATTAGGTATTGTTGCGTTCTTTTCAGTGGCTATTTCGGGATGAAAATTTTTTGTAAAGCTCTCCCATTACGGAGAGCTTTTTTGAAAGTATATTTTGCATTAATTCCTATTTTTGGCTGTTTGGATCATATCTGCGTTTTTTAGATCATTTCCTTTCTCTCTTAAGAATAAATAAAGCTAAAATAGTCCATTTCTACTTCCGATTATATCCTCACCCCCTCTAGCGACGTTATACTTGTACATAAATCCCCAAAAAAATACAGTCTTTAAATTAAATCCATCTTTTCATATAGTTATCACACAGGAATCTAAATGGGGAGGGGTAATTATATGAAAATAGAAACACCAAAAATTCCAACTGAATTACCTTCAAAGAATTTTCACGACATATTATATGAGGAAGATCTAGAGCTAGAAATGTGCCAGATTCAGCATTCGATTTTTAATGATGAAGTATTAAATAAAGTGCGATTATCTAAAATGGTGCTGAAAAATTGCAAATTTATCAACACTGATTTTTCTGGTATTGAAATGACAGATGTTGCATTTGAAAACTGTGATTTTTCTAATGCGAAAATGAACATTTCTTCTATACACAAGTGTACATTCCGCAATTGCAAATTATTAGGTGTCGATTTTACAGATTCTCGGTTTGGAAATGTTCAATTTATGGATTCTTTACTGAATTTAGCAGCATTCGGTAGTTCTAAATTAGAAAAAGTTCAGTTTCAAGATTCATCAATAGAATCATCTGATTATTACGACTGTATCTTTAAAAAGGTTGAGTTTAAAGCATGCATGATGGACGGGGCGAATTTTGAAAGAACCTCTCTTAATGGAGTCGACATAAGCACATCCACTTTCCAATCACTCGTAGTATCTCCATCAGATTTACGTGGCTGTAAGGTTTCTACTTATCAAGCTATTCAATTTTCCGCTCTATTAGGATTGGAAATCATTGACTGAGTACGGAATACAGAAAAAGCTAGCAAGTCTGACTTCCTAGCTTTTTTATCATTACGAATGGCTACATTCAAACATTATCTTCACAGGCTTGTTATCAGTTAGAGAATAGTCAACAGCCAATTGGCGAAATTGCATGGAACTGTGGGTACAATAATTTGCGATCTTTTCATCGTAATTTGAAAAAGATCACTCGCTTTTCGCCTAGAAAATATCGAGAGCACTCCTAAGAACATGTATATTATGCTAATTTTATGTACATTTTATAGATACAATGCTTAAAGGTGGGATCTCTATGGAAAACGCCTCAAAAAGGTTGCAAATATTGATGGGCGACACGTTACAAATCCTTGATCATATGAAAGTAGATGCAGACAAAGATACGATGCTTCAGCAAGTAAAAAATGATTTACAAGAACAGAATAACCGAATGGAAAATCTGACACAATCAGACGAAGAAATCATCAACACTGCGATTTCCATGACACAAAGCTTGGATAGAATAAACAATCTAGTCCAACAATTAGAAGCAAGTTTAATGGAGGATTATCAAGCATCAACGGGGGGCATTGATGAATATCAACATATGTCCATTGATGAGCAAAGGGAACAGCCCGAAAGCTATCATGATAAGATTGATTACTTAAGTGCCGTAAAGATCCGAGAAAATATAAATCGAATGAATGAAGTACTACTCAGCATAAGATCTTAATAATATTTATAAATGGAGAGAGGGGAAATTCCATGCCATTCGTTATAACTTCACCATGTATGCATGAAAAAGCAGGCGATTGTGTAGATGTTTGTCCTGTAGATTGTATTGCAAAGGGAGAAGATCAATTTTATATTGACCCAGATATTTGTATTGATTGTGGTGCATGTGAAGCAGTATGTCCTGTTTCCGCCATTTACCATGAAGAAGAAGTGCCACCAGAAGAACAGCCCTATATCCAAAAGGCAATTGATTTTTACAAAACATATGAAGGATGACAAGAAACAAATCAACTACATTTTAGTTGATTTCTTTCTCGTCATCCTTTTTTCCGTTTGAAAAGAATTGATTGATTTCAGTACCTCGATTTTACCATTTTCAAAAATACGAAAAACCTTGCCAGAATACTTCTAACAAGGCTCTTCATTAAATCTTTGTATTCGGTCAAGCATCAGATTAAAGAGCTTAAGCTCCCTCTTTTTCGATGTTAGCATCTATCTCTTCTTTTAACTTATTTACTTCATCTTCAATTTCAGCTGGGATATATTTTGATTTATTCAAATAGGTTTGACTTAATGAATAATCTGGAACAGCTTTGAAAGCATTTGCTAGGAAATAAAAGTTCACTTGTGCATCACTAGCAAAGCCAATTGTTTCATCAATAATGGTTTGATAGTCGCCTTTTTCTAATAAGCTAATATATTTCTTATCTTCTTCTGTTAATTCTTTAGCTTTTGTTTCTTCGTTTGCATTACTTTCTTCTTTTACTACTTCTTCCTTTTTCTCATCTGCTGCATTTCCACATCCTGCAAGTAAGAATAAGAACGCTACCATAAATAGAGAAAGATATCTCATTTAAAACCTCTCCTTATATACATATAATATAATTATTATTCTAAAAAATGTTATTACTTATGTAACCTATGTAGATACTTAAATAAAAGATAGAATCATATCATTTCTTAGATTGTTTTGTATTAATAGAAAACTTAGAATATTATTCATCTTCCGCTGAAAAATGTTCTAAAGAATCACTCACAAAGATGCTTGACTGGAACATTTTAGCACACTCTTTTTATTATATCAATATATTATGATTTGTTTATTAATTCTAAAAAATCAATTATTTTTTCCAAAAAATAAAAAATAGTACTCCTTCATAAAAGAAAGAAGCACTATTTTTAATTTCAAATTCTATAACGCTTGGCCGTTAGTAGAAATCACCTGTTTGTACCAGTCAAACGATTTTTTCTTTGTTCTTTTTAATGTCCCATTACCATAATCATCTTGGTCTACATAGATAAATCCGTATCGTTTAGACATTTCAGAGGTACCAGCAGAAATTAGGTCGATGCATCCCCAGCTTGTGTAGCCGATTAAATCAACTCCATCTTTGATTGCCTCTTTCATCTGCTCAATATGCGCTGGCATATAGGCAATGCGATAATCATCATTAATAGAGCCATCGTCTTCCACCTCATCATATGCTCCTAATCCATTTTCCACGATAAATAATGGCACTTGATAGCGATCATACATTTTCTTTAACGTGATGCGTAATCCTTTCGGGTCAATCTGCCATCCCCAATCAGATGATTCTAAATACGGGTTTTTAATTCCAGAGAAGAAGTTCCCTTTTTCCTTTAACTTATCTGGTGCTCCACTCGCAACCATTGACATGTAGTAGCTAAATGATAGGAAGTCTACTGTATGTTGTAAAAGCAGTTCCTCATCTCCTGGCAGCATATCAATCTGAATATCATTTTTCTCAAAGTAGCTTAGCATAAAGCTTGGATAGTATCCGCGCACTTGAACATCTGTGAAAAATAAATTCTTCTGATCCTCTTCCAAGGCTGCTAATACATCATCTGGATTACATGTTTCGGGATAGACTTCCATTCGTGCTAGCATACAACCAATCTGGGCATTTGAAATAATCTCATGACATGCTTTTACCGCTCTTGAACTCGCTACAAATTGATGATGAAGAGCTTGATAAATGGCTTGTTCCTTATTTTCTACCTCATAAATTAAAATACCACTTCCAATGTAAGGAGAAAGAGTTGAGATATTAATTTCATTAAACGTTAACCAATATTTCACCTTATCTTTATAGCGGTTAAAGACAGTCTCTGCATAATGAACAAAGAAGTCTACTAAACGACGATCCAGCCATCCATTGTATTTTTGCACAAGATTCAATGGAATTTCATAATGTGATAGCGTCACTAATGGCTCAATTCCATATTTAGCTAACTCGTCAAATACTTTATCATAAAAGGCTAAGCCCTCTTCATTTGGTTCTAAGTCGTCCCCATTCGGAAAAATACGTGGCTAAGAAATAGACATACGGAAAGTTTTAAAGCCCATCTCTGCAAAAAGAGCGATGTCTTCTTTGTAGCGATGATAAAAATCAATCCCGCGACGTTTTGGAAAGTTATCTCCCTCTTCACCAGCTAATAGTGCTTCTAATTCAGCTTTGCTTTTGACATCCATCTCGATATCATTGCCACGTTCTTCTTTTGGAACGAATGTAACCATATCAAAGATAGATAAGCCTTTCCCCCCTTATAGCCAACTCTTTTTTGATAGACGGGAATATAGTAGAATTCGGCTCTTTCGAACAACTTATGCACAGACCACATTCCTATGTGCATTTCTTAGCATGATTAGGAAGAAAATCAGAACTAATATTTATTTAAGAATGGCAATCATATGCTCTTTTTTTATTGATTTAAGGGTCCCTTCATTGTATGAGTAAAATGTTTGTGGGAGAATAAATATCCTTTTTGTCTAGTTGGGGGACGAGTCCCCCAACTAGACAAAAAGGCCACCAAGCGAG
>NZ_JBQHVO010000065.1:0-30818 GCF_052064465.1 Niallia sp. HCP3S3_B10
TAACCACATAATCGAACGCCTCCAGACAGCATTATATCAACCTTTATACAGTATGGTCAAGATAGCAACAATCTATACGAAAACAGCCTAAGTAAAAGTATAAAGGTGGTGTAATGTGATGAGAATTATACATTTATCCGATTTTCATATAGATTCAAATAATATGGAAGATCTAAAAAATTATGTTATCAATCCTTTAATTAAGGATTTAGTTAGTATAAATAATGAAACGAAAATAGATATGTTTGCTTTCTCAGGGGATTTGGTGGACAAGGGTGGAGCTAGCTTTGGAAATGATATTATATTAGCATTCTTAACATTTCAGGAAGAAGTAGTTGAGCCATTACTAAATGCTATAAACTTACCTTTAGATCGATTTTTCTTTGTTCCTGGAAATCATGATATTGTACGTAATGCTGATAAGAAACATATAGAAGTAGGGTTATTTCATTCGTTAAAAAGTTCTGACGTGGTAAATGCATTTATTGATAGTGAAGATGAGGATGGAATAAAGAGGATTCTACCATTCAAAAATTTCGAAAAGTCTTACTTTCAAAATTTTAATGGAGAGTATGAATATTCTAATTATCAATCTACTTTTAAATGGCAAAATGAAGATAATCAAATAGGTGTAACTTGCTTTAATTCATCTTGGAGATGTTTTGATAGTAATAAAGATTTTCAAAATATAATTTTAGGAGAAAGACAAGTTACTAGATCCAGACAGTTAATATCGGATTGTGATATTAAAATTGGTATAATTCATCACCCTCTAAATGAGCTAGCACCTTTTGAAGCTAAACAAATAGAGGGAATGCTAATGAAAGATTACGATATATTATTGTTCGGTCATGTCCATGAAGGCAGTAACTGGTCTAAAACTAATATCTTAGGATCCACTGTTGTTTCAATTGCTCCGTCTAATTGGACAACAAATGTAAGAAATAAAGATATTGATTTTGCTAATGGTTATTCAATAATAGACTTTAATATAGGATCACATGTTGAAATTACACACAAGAAATACTCACATTTAAAAGAAAGTTTTGTACCAAACACAGATTTAGGGAACGATTGTGGCAAAACGATTTATAATTTTCCAAGTTCGTCTGAAATGGCCAGAAAGCAAGAAGAATTATCAATTATCGAAAGAATAAAAGAAGTACAACTTGGATTTGTGGATCAACATTTAATTACATATGAAACAGATACTTTGGCACCAAAAACAATTGACGATATGTTTGTATTACCTTGCATTATCCAAAAAAAGGAAAAGGCCATCGACGAGGATTTATTTACGACAGACGATAAAACATTTTCTATAAGTGATATTTGTGAATATAACAAAAATATATTACTAGTAGGTGTAAAAGAAGCTGGAAAAACTATTTTAATGGATAAATTGTTAATTGAATTTACTAATAGTTACGAACGATACCAAAAAATCCCCGTATATATCAACTTTGAGGAAACAGTTAGTAATAGCATAGATACCCTGATAAGTAAATTCTTAAGTATAGGAATCATAAAAATTAGAAATGAAGTCTTAAAAAAACATGATATAGTCTTGTTGGTTGATAATCTTAAATTCGAAAAGAAATATGAAAGATTGTTAGGTAATCTTGAGTTATTCCTTAAACAATATTCCAATGTTACTATGATTTCTACATGTACAAGTAGTACAGAGGAAGAAATGCCGGTGGAGGCACTTAATAGTAATATTATTGAAATGCTAGTACCTATGTTTATTAAAGGATTTCGTACGAAAGAAATTCGAGAATTGATGACAAAATGGTTTAGTAATAATAATAAGTATATTAACCAAAATGATGGTCTGGATAAAATAATTAAGACTTTTGGAACTTTAAATATTCCTAGAACTCCTTTAGCTGTTTCCATGTTCCTTTGGATAATTGAAAAACAAGAAAATTATGCACCAGTTAACAATGCACAAATGATAGAGAACTTTCTTGAAAGATTGTTTTCGAAAACAACGAACAATCAAATATACTTTTCGGATTTCAATTACAAAAATAAAGAACGCTTACTGACAGAAATAGCTATGTTCATGTATAGAAAAAATGAGATAAATTATAGAGCTAACTATCAAGAATTAAGAAATTTTATATTCGAAAATTTGCAATTGAAAAAGTTTGACTTTGATGAAGAAGCTTTATTAAAAGATTTTATAAAAAAAGGGATATTATCTATAGAGAAGGAGGGGAATGAAAAGTTTGTTAAGTTTAAGTTAACATGTTTCTTTCAATTTTTTCTAATGAAGAATATTTTTATTAACCCCTCATTTAAGAAAGAGGTATTATTAGAAGGGAATTATCTCCACTTTATCGATGAACTAGATTATTATTCTGGTTTAAAAATGGACGATACTGAGCTTCTGGATTTAGTTGTAGAAAGAATGTATCAAGAGTATAGAGGATTAATGAAAAAAATCGAAAGTTTCCAATATTCTTATGATAATCAGTTTGAAACTTTAAGCACCATTGTGGGTAGGTTAAATCATACGGATATAGAAGCAATAACAACCAGTGGGAAAGAAACTGATAAAGATATTGAAAGAAGGCAAGATCAGGAACTTTCTAAAAAAGATGAGAAATTTATTGAAAAGAAAGATACTGAATTGAATCCTATAGTAAGGTTGGAACGATTGTGGAGACTTTCTGCTATAGTATTAAAAAATACAGAAGAGACTACAAAAGAAAATATAAAGTCAGAAGCATTTATTAAAATTATAAGGTGCTCTATGGCTTTTGCAGGAATATATAAATTTTTGCTTAAGAAATTTTTAAAACAGCATTCAGAATTAGAAAGCGATAAAGGAAACGAAAGTGAATTAGAACAATATAAGGTAATGGGTAAAATGTTACCTTTTTTTCATGAAATTCTCATATATCAAACCCTCGGTACAGGGAAGTTAAGTATTGTATTAGAGGAACGAATTGAGAAGATTTTAGAAAGTGATGATATATCTGACTTTGAAAAGTTCTTATGTGTATTTATTTACTCTGATCTAAAAGGGAAGAACAGAATGAAATACATTTCTTTGTTAATAAAAAATATAAAGAGGTTTTATATTAAAGATATGATATTTATGAAATTAATTGAATATTATCAACGGAAGGATACCAAAAAGCAGGAAGAAGATAAATACAAAAATTTATTAGGTGATCTAATCACTATTGATGATGGTGAGGGTAACACTAAAAGGGATTTTCATAGAAAAGGTAAAGTAATTGCGCAGATAGAGAATATAAAAAAAGAAAAATTACTTCATGGTCAACCATAATAGATAATTAAAAGTTAAGTTATTGTCTAATAAAAGTAATGGGGAGGCGCTTGGTAAATATTTTTTATAGGAGAATTTAAAATTCTTACTATGAACTACATTCAAACCTCTCCATGAACCTTATTTTTCATGAAACAATTCAAGTCTTATTGACGAGCGACACTAATTTTAATATTAAGTATCTTCGTGTCATTTTATTAATTTATGTCGCAATCTAATAATAAAATGGAGAACAGATGCAAATAATTAAAATAAGTAGATTAAATAAATCCTGAAACGCAAGTGACACAAAAATAAGTTTCAGTATTTTTGTGTCACTTGTTAGAGAAGAACAAGAAGTAATATTCTCAACTAGAAAAAATAATAGAAACACAAACTATTCGTATAATACAAATTTTACGAATAGATGTTGTTGGTAGAATGTTTGTTTGGTATAATAAAAGGACTAGAAATGAAGTTCTAGTCCTTTTACATAACGTTCTAAGAGCCATAATAATAAATTGGATTAATTTTCATCGTATCTTGATACGAGTACTCTCTTAATCCTATATTATATTAACCGTATCTCGATACGGGGCTATAATGTTCTTATACTATACAATTTTATTGTGTTTTTGTCAATTATCATATACCTAGGAGGAATAAAAAGTTGTCGCTATCCCCACCTCTTAAAACCGAATTAATGAATATATTTTTTGATGAAAGTGGTCAAGATTCTGATAAACCCTCTACAATGGGTGGCCTCCTAATTCCCAGCTCCGTTTATAAAACAGCAGAAATGATGGAATTAAATAGAAGATTAGAATCCAGAGAACTTAAATTACACTGGACAGAATATACAGGTCATAGCGGGCTTAAAGATAATATTATAGAGGCTATTATTACTTTTTCTAAGATAGCTAGATTTACTAGGATGAATGTTATTAATTACAATCGTTCTACATTAGATTGGAGGTATAAACTGTCGGGAGATCCTGCAAGTGGTAAATTAGAGAAAAGAGAACGCCAAAGACAGTTGAATTATGCCACTCTAATGGTGTATACGAAGATTCCTGAACGGATTTTTTACGGTTTATTAAGGAACTTCGGGAAAGACGTGTACATAAAAACAGATATATATATAGAAAAAGAAGGTAAATATGAGAAGTATGATTTAGAAAAAAGACTCAGAGAAAATTTAAATACTCAATCTTTATACAGAGCTGAGCAATTTTGGGTTACTGATTGTCAGATGGTGAGTAAAGGAGAAATGATTGGGGTGGAGTTAGTAGATCTCTTATTAGGAATAATACGTTTAATAATAAATAATAAACCAATTCCACCTGGTCTTTCATTAGAAGAATATTCTACATTAAAAATTAAAGGACTCTATATGAAGACTAAATTGGTAATTGAATTGCTTAAAATACCTTCTTTTTATAACTTTATCAGTGGTATTAAATATTTTGAATGGGATAGTCATAAGGAACTAGCAGAAGTAACATTTAAAGATTATTTAGATTTATTTATGGCTAATCATTATAGAGAATTTCTCTAAATAAGGAGCGAGACTAGTGGGACATTTGCTAAATTGCACAAATTATGAATCGGTTTTTAAATCGATCAAAACTATTTTAGGGGTTTCTCATAATAGTTTAATTGATTTTATCAAGTTAAATGAATATAGAATTAAACTAAGAAGAGATTTTGGATATCCTATTTTTGAACGATTTGAAATAAGTGAAATCAAAGATTATTTCAACATTGATGTATTTAATTACGATGAAATTATAGTACATCACGCAGCTTCACTTTTAGAAAATAGCACTCATTTAGAACAAGGCATTTATAATCTTAAGAGACTTGCTGAGACTCATAATTCATTTAAATTATTTTTAAGTAATTATGGAATAACATATGATACTGACCGAGTTGGAACACCTTATTTCGCTTATAATGGAAACAAAGTAACCTCACCTTATCTAGAAAGCAGGTTTAAAAAAGATCTATGTATTAATGGATTCTTATTTAGTTATTCCGTATTAGAGGATACTAATATTAAGGATTTAAAATATTGTCCAGAAATTGTTGCTCACCTTGGTAGAGAAATAGGAATCGATTTACGCAGAGAATGGATTGAACAGTCAAATCCATGTAGCGTTTCATTTAAAGTAAAACTAAGAGAAATAGATAATAGTACTTTGAATACTAGTGTTGCAGATAATAAAGCTAAACAGGAATATTTTATTAAACTTGCTATTGAATATCTAATTATTGATGAAGTAATGATATATCAATATCCGAAAGATAATCCTATGGTGTTTTTAAAAGAAGAAATTCAAATCAGTCCTGAAAGAATTGTAAATATAGTCCCTCTGTCTGAATTGGAGAGTTTTTAATTAATTATAAGGAGGTTATTATGAGCAAAACTAACTGGCATGAAGCTTCTGGAAAGTCAATTTCTGCTGATGAATGGTTTATAAAATTTAGAGACGATATACCAATTTGTAAAGTATGTAATAGTTCATTAACTTTTGTTGCAACTGCAAGAAATCAAAGAACAACACATTTTAGACATCCAGATAATTCAAATTGTCCCACTGTTAAATTTAACAGTAAATTATATGAAAATTTTAGACCAAAAGAGAAGGATTATCAAAATGCAAGAAAATTAAAAGAATGGGTTATAGATAATCCATATCTATTATTTAGGCAAATGTGGAAAATACTTGGTGGATCTATAAGATACTCTGAGTTTACTGATATTCTAACCGCAGCTAATAAAAGGCAAATATGGTATTATGTTGGTCTAGAAGTAGAAATGCTCCCCTATACATTATTGGTTAATTATGGATTATTTCCGAAATTGAAAGATCGAACTGGTAGAGAACGTGAAATGTATATGGCTTTTGAGTCTAATCTATCTTCTTACGAAGAAATATGGAATAAACCAAGTTCTGAAGCAAAATATATTTTTAGAATATATCGGGATACCTCATCTACTAATGAATATGAGTTGGTGAGAATTGGAGATATTATGTTACCTGAAAATTTAACAACACCAGATTTTATGGATTATTATCTAAAAAAAGCAAATTTGATATAAATAATTGTTCGTAAAGATCGTATTATACGAACAAATGTTCTTGTTTGGAGGTGGACGGAATTGGCTATAACAAAACAACATGAATATTATGAAAGACGACTAGAGGAACTTCTAAAGGAAATGCCAGACTTTATAAATGAATATGTAGAAGCCAAAATGGATAATCGCTCCCCTCTTACTCTATTCAATTATGTTAGAGATTATAAGGAGTTTTTATCTTGGTTAATGGCTGATGAAAGAGTCAAGTGGTCTAGTTTAAAAACATTTCCAGTTGGGATATTAGGATCCCTGCCCCTATCTGATGCACAAGATTATTTCAAATATGTCGGTCGGAAAAAGTACGAGAAAGCAAATGAATCTCATAAAATAAGTTCAAAAACGGTTAATAGGCATAAATCCTCCCTTCGTTCGCTTTTTAATTATTTGACTATTGAAGCAGAAGTACCAGGAACTCAAGGTGAACCTTATTTTCATAGAAATGTAATGAAAAAAATTCCTATCAAAAAAGTTTCGGAAACTTTTAATGAAAGAGCACGAAAAATTTCAGAGAAGATTTTTATAGGAAATGAGGATATCGACTTTTTGGAGTTTATAAAAAATGAATATGAAAATACTCTTTCTCCTTCAGAATCAAAGTTCTTTAAACGTGACAAAGAACGTAATTTTGCTATCATTTCATTATTTTTGGGTAGCGGAATTAGAGTAAATGAACTGATAGAATTACGCCTTAAAGATATAGATAGTAAAAATAACGAAATAAGTATTATTAGAAAAGGCGGAAAAAAAGATACTATTCCAGTTACTCCTTCTTCGATGTTAGATGTATTAGATTATCTATCTATTAGAAATGAAAGGTATAAAACAGGAAATGAGGAAAGTCAGTATCTATTTGTTAAACAATATAAGGGAGATACACTCCCTCTTACTGCACGTGCTGTTGAGAATATTGTTTATAAGTATACCAAATCATTTGATAAACGAATGGCCCCCCATAAATTAAGACATACTTATGCTACTAATTTAGCAGAACAAACAGGAGGAGACATTCCGCTTATTATGAACCAATTGGGGCATACACAATCTGATATTTCCTTACTTTATATCAATACATCTAGAGAAAAAGCTAAGCTTGCTGCAGAACGACTTGACCAACGGAGAAAAAAATAAAAAAGGAAGCATTAAAGTGAAAACTTTATGCTCCATTTTTGTTTAATCATTTGTAGTGTTATGTATTATAAATAGCGCACTTCTGCTGTAGGATTGAGATACTGAATTACTATACCTAAATCTTTGTTAATTTTATCTGTAGCCATAACAATTAAGGAAATGTGGTTAATAACTTTGTTAGCGTTGCTTTTAAATCCATTCAAATCGGATTTTTCAGCTGCACTCTCAATATTAATTTTATAATCACGGTTTAAGTTATTACTATGAATATTTGATATCTGTAACAAGAGATGTTGATTGAAACGTCTCTTGTTACAGAAAAAAGTCTCTAATAAGTTTAGATTCTACTCCAAGTATATCAGTACTCATGAATTGTTTTATAGCCAAATTTAAACCTAAGTTGTCGCTATATCACATAGTATTGTAAGGTGTTCTTTATCTATACCTCTTACGACTGAATTTAAATTTGTACAACTCTCTTCTGCTTCTTTTTTAGAAAAATATAAAATCAAAAACGGCTTACCATTTGCATCTATATTTCGAATATATGTACCAGTTACCTGTCCACTATCCCCTTTTTCCATTAAGCAATAAAATGGTTCACCAATGACTAATTCGTCAGGTAGCACCACGTCTAAGCGCTTCTGAATTGCTACGGCAAGTAAAGACTCTTCATTGCCAGTAATCAATTTGATTCCGTGATGTTCAGCAAACTTATTGGCTCCACTTTGGTACCCTTTAGGGGCTACCATTACACCCACTGAATTAGGAATATCTTCTAAAATTGATTTTAAAGCTAATACTTTTTCTTTTGAGACTTTACTATTCCAATTTTTGCACTCGAAGATGACTTTGTGAGTGATACCATTTAGCTCAAATTGGTAATAGACATCTATATTATGTATTACACCTGATTTACCAATTATATTTTGCTTGTTCTTGACTTCTATATCTTTATTGGCTGACCCGGATAGTACTTGATAAACGTATTGAATCAATGCTTCCAGTCTATCTCCCTTATTTTTAAACATGATTTAACTCCTTGCTAATATTACCTTTTGTTAATCATAACATTTTGATTAACATGAGAAAAGACTGGTTATTAGTACACTTGTGTATCTTATACTTAACAAAATCTAGCTTTCTCCATTTGGCATTAGAAGAGGATACATTAACTTTACCCCGAGAATGGAAGGACGTACAGCACTCTGTCGTTCAAATCAATTTAGGATTGAGCTATAATGTTATCCCCACATACACGTTATGAGATTGGAATTTCTTTATTAACTTTTTAATATTAATTACTTCATCCATTCTTGATGTTCTTTTTGACAAAATAACACCCCCTTATAAAATTATAGTCAAAGGAAAAAGAAAGCGATATTACCCTTCTGTTAAAAATTTAGATATAAAAATTAAAATAAAGTAAGTTGCTCATCATCAATCTTCAATGTCTTTCTATATTCATTTAATCTCTTTTCATAGAATCTTGGATAAAGTTCCATTAAGGCGTATCCTAGTTCCTCTTTACTTAACTTATCTAATATTACTTTACCTTCTCTTTGGTGAAGGTCAGTATCGAATTCTTTATTTATCTTTTTGTATAGCCCATTGTATAAGAATTGTCTACTATACTTTTTATTAGGATCTGATAACTCATTAACCATCCTTCTAATGCAACGCTTATATCTTGACTTAACCTCTAAAAAATCTCTATCAGATACAGTATCATCTGCTTTATTGGTATATGTATCATGAGACACAACAATCCAATCTTTACTTTTATAAAAATCCATTGCTTGATGCTCATATATTAAAAAATCCTTTTTGCTGTGCGTAGAAGGATCTAACATTTTCAAAACTATATAATGTGTATCTTTATCTAAGTATAAATTCATCCTATTAGGCTTGCTTGTATATTCCGGTATAGTTAACACATGCTCTATCCATCTAACTACAAATGCTAATTGAGTTTGTCCAACATAAACAATTCTCAATTTCTTATTAATTATTGCATATATGTCAGCATTAAGTTTCTCACTCATGTTATCACCTCAATGTATATATTTTACATCTTTTGGTAATAGTTGGCTAATAATCTTGCTGCGAAAGGAATAAAAAGAAACGATTTGAATTTTAATCATAATCCAAAAACCCTACTAATTAATAAAGGTAGGGTTTGTTTTATATTTATATAATTGTATAACTTATAATTAATCCGTTTTCGTTTTTTTGCAAAGTTTTAAATTCATTTTCTTCATAGAACTTATGTAAAGGTGCGATATCCTCAAACTCAACACAAACAACTTTTAATGCTGCATAGGCCTTTATGTGATTTTTACAATGTTCGAGTGCTAAATCCAATATTTGTTTCCCACTTACTTTTCCTTTATAAGCATCTGATCTTCCTAATTGTCCTATTAAAATAGTTATAAAAGCGGTAGCCCTCTTATTACCAGTTAACTTTTGACGCATTCCACCAGATACGTTTGTAAAATCAAAATTTTTAACCAACAAAGTAAAATAGCCAACTATTTCATGATCGTTTTTTTCATCCGTAATTAAGCTAGTCCTCGAAAAATTTCTTTTCTCATTTTCAATAGCTTTTTTATGTAAAAATAACTCCACATCTTTATTTTTACTACATACAAAAGAGGATAGATATTCGTACACTCTATCCTCCTCTGTTGTTGCTTCTAATAATGAACTTAAGCTAGTAACTTCCATATTATCTTCTACTGTCCAGAATGTTTGCTGCACGTTTAATTCTGTCACTTTTAGTTAAATTTAAATCATTAAAAATCCCAGTATCAACAACTTTTCTGCGTGGAGTTTCAGCAAGCATTTTAGCCTCGGATTCATTTAGTGTGTAAGTGGCATCTAAAGTAAAAGTTGCCATATCGTCTTCCTCCTTATTACGCAAACTATTCACCCCGTAACTGTTATATTTTTAATCTTATAACATATTAGACGAAATTATTTTGCGTTCCTTTATACAAATTATACTAAAATTCCCCTTGATTTGAAACATTTTAGTGTAAATTAGCATAAAAAAGTATTCCGTGAATTGAATTACGACAGAAACACAAAAATAACTTATAAATGAGACAGTATTAACATATAGAAATGATGAATATTCCCGATATGTTTTAATTACCCTTTTAACAAAAAATATTAAACTTGCTGTTAGTAATCATCGTCTTCTTCGTCAATTATGTCATCTTCATCTAAAGACAATCACACCATCCCACACCGTTTTCTATCTTACTCAATTCTAGATCGTCATATAGCTTATATGCTTGTTCTATTCCTATGCCAAAATGCTGAATTAATTTTAAAATTTCTTCAAATACTGCGTCTGTTTCTCCATGCAGCCAAAGTTTACTTGATTATTTTTTATATAATCCAATTAAGAATTATCTCGCACTTAAATATTATTCATGGTCCAGCATTCCGCTTCCTACTTCGAATACTTAACTTTGTTGAAACTTCTTGAATGATATTATCTTTCTTAAAACCCATCCGGCATTAGCTTGGGCACTTCCATATAATGGAGTCCCACCTTTAATTACATTATTACAGAGATATTATAAGGAGGTAGCCCACTAATTTGCCCTCTCACTATATCGATGTTATTACAAAGAAGAGGATCATATTAAACTTAATTGTTTATTAGATAATTTATATCATGGTTTTGATGGTGCAGATTTAATTATAACTTATGACAATAATGAATGGCTGGAGAGCTTATATTTATACCCAACTGTTAAAGCTGTATCAAGAGCTTACACCGTTTAAATATCAAGAACATTTTAAAATCGTCGATAATAATAGTAGATAAGAAAGGGGATTGTAAATTATAATGAGTTGGCCGTTCAGTAAAGAAAGATTTTTTTTATATCTCTCATATGTTATATATAGTTTTATAGTTATCTATGCTATTACTTACATATATCCAAAATACTTTAATGAAACGATAGTTATATTCCTTGCTGTAATGTTTTTCAGTTATGGTGCATACTTGATATCCCGCTTAACTGGTGTTTATAAAAAGGTTCAGAGAATCGAAGGGGACATTTATCGACAAGAAATTAAGAAAGCATATGCTCATTTCTTTTCAGAAAAAAAGAGCGATATTAGAAATTTCGCTTCTTCAAAGGAAAAGAAAGTGGAAAAAGAGGAATGGATAGAATTTGAAAAGGCTCAATGGTCTTGGAAAGGGAAAACTAACCGTGAATTAACAGCTGTAGAGAGGTATTTCAAAACAGAAAATAATTTAAGACGGATAAACACTTTCGATAGGATTATAAATCTCATTTCTTCTCATTGTTACGGATTCTTTATTTTAGTTAATCCTCTCTATGCTTTTCTAACAACTATTCCAGTAGTTATCATTTCATTAGTACTATTTTTAATCCACAGAAAACTAAGAAGAAAACTTCATGAATTATATATTGAAGTATACCCCGAAAATATTCGGGAGACATTGGAGAGTCTTGGTATAAAATAAAGTCCCCCTTTAGGGGGATTAGGCTCTATGACCACCAACCAATTTGGAACGGTGTACAGCTGTTCCTCCTGGAGTATAGGAGACTGCCCTTAGTAAAGAGGTGGGGCCAAATTTATTTCTTAATTCGTCTACTACATAACCAATTTTTCGTTTCTTCCAACTATTATTATCAAATAGATCCAATTGCACTTCGTAATCATCTACAAGTTTGGACAAACTAACAGATATTTGTCTAACAGTTTGTCCGCGATAATTTTCTCTCATAATATCCAAACATACCTTATATACATCCATGGTTACATTAGTAGGATTTTCGATTGTTCTTGACCGATTAAATCCACCACCATACTCATCTCGACTATATCCTAACCCAAAACTTATAGTACGAACCGCATGGTGATTCTTTCTTGCTCTTTTACATACCTCTTCGCACATTTCTAATACTACAGTTTCTATCTCTTTTCTTTCCTTGTAATCCCGAAGTAATATTTGGCTTTTACCGTAACTGACTTGTCCATCCATAATTGGTGCTCCAATTTCGGACAAGTCTATTCCCCAAGCATGATGATACAATTGGTTTCCTAATATTCCAAACTTACTTTCTAGTAATTTCAAATCGTACCTAGCAAGTTGCCCTATTGAAAATATCCCCATTCTGTTTAGAGTTTTTTCAGTTCGCTTACCAATTCCCCACATTTCACTCAATGGTGATATAGGCCATAATTTCTTTTGTACATCATTGAAAGTCCAAGTTGCAATACCACTATCCACCTTTTTAGCTTCTAAATCTAAACACAGTTTTGCCATAAGCATATTTGGACCGATTCCTACTGTAGAGGGGAGCCCGAAATCACTATAAATATCATATTGAATTTGTTTAGCTATTTCTTGGGGTGTTCCCCATTTATCAGATGGTCCAAGTTCTAAAAAGCTTTCATCGATGGAGTAAACATGTACTTTATTAGGAGGTACATACCTATAGAATAATTTAACTATTTCTGTAGATACGCGGACAAACAAGGACATCGATGGATTCACTACTACAATTCGAGGATCGTTTGGAATTTCAAACTTCCGAGAACCAGTTTTTATTTTAAAATCTCTTTTCATAGCAGGAGCGGCAGCAAGTACTACACTCCCCTCCCTCTCCGTATTTCCTACTACAGCTAAGTGACAGGTAAGAGGGTCGAGTCCTAATAATACAGCTGAAACAGAAGCATAAAATGACTTCATATCGACTGCTAGTATGTTTTTATTAGGAAACTGAGAGTAGTCGAACATAAACAATCACCTATTTTGTTATTTTGCTTATCGTTGAAAAAGGTAAATATAAAATTTCTTCTGTGTTATCCTTTACTAAACGAAAGTGCTTATTGTTGTAATCAATAAATATGGTTTTCCCTGTTATGATTGCCTCACTTAATGCTGGATGGGCAAAAACATAAAAAGAAACAGAAGAATTAGTTTCCATTGCATTATAAATTGTTTCTTCCTCTAAAAAAGAATAAGCCATTACTATCTCCTCCAATTAACATAAAAAATTATATAAGAACTTATGTTCGATTTCAATGTTATTTTCTTACTGTTAAATTAATTTCACTATAAAGAGAGGAAAATGTTTGACCTATTTTGACTAACTAGATAAAATAACGGTAATAAATGGATAAAGAGGTGCCCTATGGAAATTGAAGAGATATATCGTAAATTAGACGAAGACATTTACACTTTTGGAGATCATTTTAGTGGTGGAGAAGAACACAAATACATTTCTTCGGAAGCACTTATTAGTAAATCGTTACTTGAGGATTTGAGAGAAGTACTTGATGAAAATCAAAATGGATACGACCAAGAAGTAGTAAATAAAGTTCTCCATCTTGTTAGATATAATGGTCCAATTGATAATTATGCTAATTTTAATGAAAATGTGTATGCTGGAGAGATGCTTTCTGAATTGCCATATGAAGAAGATAGTGATCCTGGAGAGATTGCAGGCAACCAAGCTGCAGAAAAAAGACAAGACCTTTTAAATGAAGCAAGTGATGATATTAAAGAATTAATGGAAGCTTTATCTTCTTTACTTTAAGTCATAACGGATTGAAATTTATGTTACAAGGGTATATTATAATATATAAGAATCAAACTAAAAAACCAAGGAGCTAGAACTCCTTGGACAACTACTTACGAGTGGTATGCTAAATTGTTATTTAGAAGACCCACCCTTATGCTTCCGACGGCGCGGGGTGGGTTTTCATTTTCTCTTCTTTTTGCTTGATAAGCAATATGCCTAGACTTTTCGGTCTAAAGAATAACTGATATTAATTCATCTTCAACTACCTTCCCTCTTATAATCGCCTGAGTTCTTCATAAAGTTAGCAACCCTATTGGACTTTGACATAGAACTGTAGAATAGAATTTGTATGACTGACGCACAAAAAAACGCTTTATAAAAGCGTTTTACATAATATATATTTACTATTTTTAACTTGCTAACTACTTGTTTAATCTTCTTCGTTAAATAATCGTTCGATTATAGTTTGTCTACTGTTTAAAAATACTTTCGAAATTTGATAGTGCTCTGTTTCTTCATAAGCAACTTCTTTAAGACCATCTTCACCAAAACTTATTATAGACGCTCCGGGGTACCCTAAAAGAATGGGAGAATGGGTAGCTATAATAAATTGTGCTTCTTCCTTCTTTACCAAGTCATTGATAATCTTTAGGAATGATAATTGCTTTTGAGGTGATAATGCTGATTCAGGCTCATCTAATAAATAGATAGCTTTCCCGCTAAATCTATTTAAAAATAAAGATAAGAACGATTCACCATGTGATTGATGGTGTAATGAACGGCCCCCATAAGCTCCATAAGCTCCAACTTTATCAATATGGGTTGCAAAATTATAAAACGATTCTGCCCGTAAGAAGAAACCGTTGGTAATCTTGGGCATCCAGGATAATCTTATATGATCTCCTAAATCAGAATCTGCGGCATGGAGTTCATAGGTATTATTTCTTCCTCCTCCAGCAGTATTAAAATCACACTTATATGCTATTGCCTCGAGTAAGGTTGATTTACCAGTACCATTTTCACCTACAAAGAAAGTAACATTATTATTGATGTGTAATTCTTCCAACTTATTGATGGAAGGGATAGAAAAAGGATACTTATTATAATTAATAATGTTCTCTTTAATTAATTTAACCTCTTTAAGATACATAAAAAACACCTTTAGTGGCAATATTATTATTCATCAAATACCAAGTTTGATTTCAATTGAGTGACAATATTGGTTTTAACGCCCTGATCCAACATAGAATCAAGCATTTCCTCAATTAAACCACTAGTATCTACGTCTAAAATCTTCTTTAACGTGTTCATAACCTCTGGAAATATAATCTCTTGGTTCTCATCAAGAATTGAATCAGCATCTAATTCTTTTAATACTTTAATATGTCTTTCTTCTTTTTTACCATTTAAAAGTTCTGAGAGTACTAGGAAGAATAAATCAATAGACGATCTTTGACTCGCAGTTATTCCTGATGTTACCAAAAAATTATAATATGGAAATTCGTTATTAGTCACTTTACAAATACTTAAAAGCCTAACTTGTTCTGTTAAAGTTTTCAATTGCTCTTCAAGCATTTCTATTTTTTTCTCCACAGTAGTCACTCCTCCAAAATAAGATAAAAGCAGAAAGAAGAATCTTTCTACTTTTATTATTTTAATCTGTTAATTCCTTAAAATGCAAGGAAACTTACAACGGCTGCCATATTCTCAGCAATATCTTCTGCATAAGTAGGTGGAACTTTTACATCTCTTAATCCTTGGTAAATGATGCTTCTCACTGTTTCTTGTGCATAATTTTGAGCATCATCAAATCTTTTAATTGCATTATCTAAGCCTTTATTTATCTTGGAAGTGTTATTTTTCAAATATTTTATTGCGCCGTTGCTCATATGCTCTTCAATTAAACCTAAAATCCAGTCACCTGCTTTAACAGCACCTTTAATCGTGTAAAGAGCGCCTTTTATTACTAGCCCTTTGCCACCAGCAGCTTCCACTTCTTTTGTTGTAGTATCAGTGTCAACTGAAACAACAGTAGGCTTTTCATTAACAGAAGCCGCAAAAGTTGATGTCGTTGGTAGTAAGATACCAAGAGATAATGTTGTAGCAGTAGTTGCTATTAATAATTTTTTCAACAAGATTCCCAACCCCTTTTTGTTAAATTTTGGATTATGAATACATATTAACATACAAATCTGGTAAAAATCTAATGAAAATCTAGTGAAATATAACAAAAATAGTAATTTATTTCTTTTTTTTAGAAAGGTTAATTGCTTTGTTTGCATTTAATAATCCTGAGCCATAAAGCCTTCTTTCACCAATAGGTGTAGATGTTTTTTTTAGAATCTCTTCTATTTGAAGTTGAGACATGTTTGGGTTTACAGAAAGCATAAGTGCAGCTGTTCCTGTAACATGAGGAGTTGCAATTGACGTACCACTGAACGCTACAAAATACCCATCATCAAATGTTGTATAAACAAACTCGCCTGGTGCCATTAAATCTAAATTTCTTCCGACACTAGAAAAATCAGCTCTTTCTTTTTTCTTAGTCAGTGCACCTACTGATATTACATTTTTATATTTTGCAGGGTAGGTTAAAGTACTTCCTGATTCTACACTCCCCTTATTTCCAGCCGCCGCTACAACAATAATTCCTTTATTAATGGCTTTATTAATTGTTTTTTTTAACAAATTATTTTCCGTAGTAGTTTGTAAACTTAAATTGATAATATCCATATCATTCTCTATAGCCCATTCAATACCACTGATGATATCACTAATCATCCCTTCTCCCTTTGAATCCAATGCCTTTATTGAGTATAGTTTGGCTTCAGGTGCAACGCCTTTTATACCAACATTATTATCAAGAGCTGCAATGATTCCAGCTACTCTTGTGCCATGTCCGTAGTCATCCTCATATGAACCATTATTATCTAATACATTAAATCCTCCATACACTTTTAAGTCGGAGTGATTGCTATTTATTCCAGAATCAATTACTCCAATTTTTATGCCTTCCCCCTTAATTCCTTTTTTGTGTATTTTATTAATGCCTGTTTGTTTCAGATTCCAATTCGGATATGTAGACTCGTTTACTTGAGAGCTGCTTTTTTTATCAATGTCTTCTGCAGCGAATACTTTTTCATTTTGCTCGATTTCTACTACAACTTTTTTCTCTTTTAATCTCTTAACCTGTTGTTCTGTCAAACTAGCAGTAACCGCCGGTGAATATTTGAAGGTCTGAAGTGTCTGCCCACCAACTTCTTTGATCAATTCCTTATCTACACTATCTTGATAAGCAATGATATATTCCTTTTTCAGAGCATCATTCTTACTGCCTTCCTTTGCAAATGTTAATGTTGTACCTGTAATGGTAGATAAAGTAAACAGCATGCAAATTATAATAATAATAATTTTTTTCATATTATTTGTCTCCCCGTTTTTAATTATTTTTACGAAATAATATTACCAAATTAATGAATCAAATGAAATATATAACAATTATAATACGTGTGAAACCCCCCTCTCCCCCCCAATAAAACCTTCTCTGTATATATGATGAATATGGTTTTTCCCTGTTAGTTAAGTTATGAGATGTCTATACACGTTATAGTCTTTCTATCCTAAATACATGTCCGATAGAGGTATGAAAAGGCGAATAATAGAAACTAAAAAAACTTTTATTATTCTGATTAAATAGTAATTTTTTCTAGAATTTTATTGGTATATGAGGAAGAGGTAATCTTTGTTTTTATCTATTTGGTAATGTGGATATTGAAAACAACAGAGAAAAAAATGGCAATATTTATGATAAATGCTTTTGAGAGGATTTGTTGATATTAGAGTTGAATTTATACACAAATCAATAAATGATCTACCGTAAATCATCTCTTCTTTTTGTTTTATAAGGATTGCTAAAGATATTTTTATAAATATAAATATCTACTTATAATATTCTCTTATAAACAAACTATATTTTTTTAGAGACATTGATTTTTTTGAGAACAGATAGACTCCTAATGGAATTTAGGCTTAAAAATTTGGAAGTAATGGTATCTAATTATTTCAATTCATAAGAATCGAAATTTTCGTAGTAAAGGTATATAATAATAAATAAGAATTAAACTAAAAAAACCAAGGAGCTAGAACTCCTTGGACAACTACTTACGAGTGGTATGCTAAATTGTTATTTAGAAGACCCACCCTTATGCTTCCGACGGCGCGGGGTGGGTTTTCGTTTGTTCTTCTTTTTGCTTGCAAAGCGATTTGCATAGCCTGCAGCTAGAGTAGTAAAAAAAATTTTTGCTACATCTTTGAGTAAGTCCAATACGAAATCCATTTGTATGTCACCTCCTTTCCCTCTTAGACAGGAAAAGAGTGCATACCACCCGCACCTATGTAGTTGTACCACCATTATATCACACCATTTTTTACAAAAACCCCTTACATTATGTAAAGGGTGTTAAATGATAAATTTTTGAAAGCTAGCACTTCTCATAAAACCTTTAGAAGTCAAACATTGATATTTAATTTCGCCCTTAAGAAGAGGTTCTAAATAAACAAAGTTCTTATCTTCTCCAATAATTAATTGGTTTGAAATACTTTAAAATGCTTCTCGTTCCTTTTTTGGAGCAAATTCTACAATTCCTCTAGCTGTATTTCCTTCTTTTATTAACCAGCCAAAGGTAGCCTTTCTATATCCATAAATAGTGCCATTCAAATATTGGTAGTTCTTAATTTTTTGAAATGCAAAACTCCGAGTGTCTAAAGTGTATTTCGATGATTTCTTCTTACTAACTATTCCCTCTAGACTAAGATCTTTTACTCTTTTGAATAAAGCTTCGCCATCTTTAAAGGATGGTAATGTTGAAATAATATGATTATTATTAATGATTGAATTTAATAAATCTAATCTTTTTTCAAGTGGTTCATGTAATGTAGATTTTCCATTATAGAAAAGAATATCGAAGGCAACGAAATGAACTGGGATAGTATTTGCTAAGTGGATGATTTTTTCTGGTTTTGAGGCTTGGAAACGTGTCATTAAGGCCTCGAAATTCGGTTTGGGTATTTCGCTATTCTTATCAAGAACAATCATTTCTCCATCTATTATAGCTGTTTGGGCAGAAAGGCTAATATCGAGTAATTCAATGTACTTTTTTGTAACCTCATTCCCATGTCTGGTGAAAATGATAATTTTACCATGATCGTAATGGAACAAAGCTCTATGACCGTCAAATTTCAATTGATGTATATAGTCATTCCCTTTAGGAATGTTTTCAGATGGTTGCAATAACATTGGTTTTAATGGGGTATTCAGCATTGATTTTCACCTCTTTTAATATGATAACAGAGGGATAAAAGCAATAAATAGAATGTTATTGTTAAAAGAGGAATAATGTGGACAAAAACAAAAAGTGCCCTCCTACTTAATCAGAAGGGCTTTTGTGTGGTGATTCATGTTGTTAAGACTTAATATATAACCATCCCGTGTATTTTATGTATTAAAAAAATAAAATGATTGGATGTAATGAAAATTTTTGTCTCTTTACCCTTACGTCCATTGACTACTTATTGGGTAATAATTTATAATTTAGTTATAAATGGTGTAATTTTTGTTTTGTTCATATAAAAGGGAGAGGGTCAGTTATGAATACGATACTTACATTCCTTAACGGTTTTGTACAATACCGAAGGGGGAAACAAACAGGCTTAGCTGGTTTGTTCGGACTTCTTATTTTTTTTCTGGCAGTTTACAGATGGGATATTACTTATCCAATTCTAGAATCATTAAGAATCATTGATTTTTTTGATAATTTAGGTTTGATTTATGAAGGTGAACCAGGAACAACGTTGTACGCTATAATGTTGTTTTTATCAAGAGCAGCAATAGTCATTATGATTTTCTTAGCGATTGCTTTAATTTTAAGCTTATTTTTAATAATTATTGGAACTTCAAATGTTGGGCAAAATATATTAGCGTATCTTGTATTAGCTATTATGGCACCATTAGCAGTTTTATGGATGATAGGATATGAGATTGCTTACTGTTTTGGATACCGTACAAAAAAAGAAAAAGCAGATGAAGAGTATGAAAAGTGGCACCAAGAAACTTATGGAGATCATTCGGACAAATATAAAGAAGAGCAATTAAAATATGAAGAATCTAGACTATCAGCTAATGATTTATTAAAAAAATATTGTACGACTTATTTTATCGAGGATACAATTAGTCAGTTAAATAAATTACCTATGTTAGGTGACACAATTTTCTTACTTGGTGAAACATATGATGGCAAACTATATATCTTAATGCCTGACCCTTTACTAAAATACAATAGGAAGATGGATATTGAATATAAGAGAGACTTTTCTACCCCTATTAAGGCTGTTCCTTTTTCGGTGAAAAATGTAGTGTTAGATAAAAAGGACCGTACAAACATTATGGAGTATACGCCTGATAAAATGGAGATTTCTTTACAAAGAAATCAAGCGTATAATGTAAATAGTAATTTAATTAAATATGAGTACTTAGTGGATATGGAATTTTCGGATTTCAAGTCTTTTTATATGCCTGAAGTTGAGTTGAAAGATATAAAACATTATATTAGCTCTTTCGGTAAAAGAAAGGATTATCGAACTTATTTAGAGGATAAAGTAGAAAAGTATTTTTCTCAAAAACAACATCTTACTAATTTCTTATATAAAGATATATCAAGCGAAAAATTTCATGAAGTTACTAGTGATCTTAGCGAATTAAATGCATCAAATGAGGATATTGTTAAAATGATAAATGATTCTCCCAAAATACTAGGAGTGAATAATGAATAAAGAAATATTAATAAAATTGTTAAGACCCCATAAAAAGCATTTAACAACGGTAGAGAAATGGGATGATTACGCGTCGAAGCATAATCTCCCTTCCTATTACTCATTAAGAAAGGTTTTTAGTGATTGGAACGAAATTAGAAGTGCTGTAGGAGCAAAGGTAAAAGAGAAATATGATCGAGAAAGCCTAATTAAAATTGGAAAAGAACATAAGGAACATGCAAAAACTATAAGAATGTGGAATGACTATTCCTCCGATAAGAGATTAGGTCTTCCCTCTCCTGGTCAAATTTTAACAGTTTTTAAAGATTGGTCCTCTTTTAAAAAAGCTATAGAAGTAGAAAATGAAAGATCTCCAAAGTATACAAAACAAAGGATAAAAGAAATTCTTGAGAAACATAAAGAATTCTTTGTTTCACGAGCTCAATGGGATATTTATGCATCAGAAAATAAATTACCGACTTATAAAACAATCAGAAATCATTATACGTATGAGGAGATATTACAGATTATAGAAAAGAAAAAAGTGTTTAATTTGTCTAAAGAAGAATTAATAAAACTCACATTAAAGAGAGAGTATTTTTATAAATTTCTTGAGTCCACTAAAACAAAATGGGATGAATTTGCAAGACAAAATAATTTACCCTCATCATATAAGTATATAAAAACCTTCGATACATGGTTAAAAGCTAAAGAAGAAATTAATAAAGCCTATTTAACAAAGTTAGAAGGTACGGAAGAGTAATTATTCCGTACCTTCTATTTGTTTTATTATATCCCACGCGGATGTTATTATAGAAAATGTTGAGTGACTATGCTCTGCAGAGTGAGAATATTCAGATGAGGATATGGAAAAATTGATTTTTTTTGAAATACCATCTTTGTAATGGATTTCTAATAATACTTTATTAGAATTAGGACCAAGTCCTCCTTTTGCATCTTTCAATTTCAGCCTTTCTATACTATCACTTCTAGAAATTCTATCTATTATTTCTTTTAACACTAACTCTTTGTCATCTTCTTTGGATTGAAATAAATCGCGTGAAAGAACTTCACTATCAAAGGCTGAAGAGAAATAATTAATGTTTTTTTGTAATATCCCTGTCATAAAATAATTGATGACGCTTCTCTCAGGAGAAACGTCACTATGTTCATGTGGTTCATAAAAACCTAAGTCTAACTCATCAATATCAATTTTTGTGCTTTTTTCAGCCCACTGCATAGTCTTTTCTTGATATCTTTCATTAAATGAGATTTCCTCAGCAACATCGTTTTGCATATCTTTTAAGTCAACGGGCGTAAGCTTTTGTGTAGAAGAAATACTAATATAGATGCCAATACAGATGCTAATAATAGAGAAACTAATAATCCAAAAATATTTCTTTTTCATTATTCCTTCACTTCTTCCATCGCTGCACTTGCCAGCTCTTCTCTTAGTATTTTCCATTGATTAGCTGTATTTGCCTGTTCCTTTTTTATTTCTATATACTCCTGCCTTAAAGTATCTTTATCAATGGTAGCATATTCATCAGTACTACTATTATTTGCACTCTCAATTGCAGTAAGTAATAGTTGATGGGAGCGATTGACTAAAACGATAAGATTTTGGTGAGCCTCAAATAGTTCTGGATTGACATCTAGTGCTTCTACATTGGAAACAAGTTCATTTGATTTTTTGATTGTTTCTTTCATGATTGTGGTAAATTGACTATTACTTACTTCTTGGGTATATAGACCATCTAAAGAATTATTGAAATTAGTTAAAATACTGGTCATTTCAGTAATATATCCCTGTAACGATTCATCATATTCGATAAGGTAGTTTATATTATCTTCAGTAACTTTTATGTTTGCTTTAGAACTTGAAGAGCAGCCGCTTAAAAATATAACTAAAACCAAGATTAAAAAAGAAAATCGTAGTTTACTAGTTGCTTTCATTTTCTCACCCCTATAATTAAAATTTGATATATAAAGCAGGATTTTTAGCATTTGCTTTATTAGCTGTCCAGGCTGGCGAATGGATTTCAAAGTGTAAGTGAGCTCCAGTGACCTCTCCAGTACTTCCCATATACCCCAGAAATTGTCCTTGTTTCACTTTTGCGCCTGCTGATACAGCCCTATTTTGCATGTGAGCATATACTGTTTCGTATTTTTTTCCATCTATTACATGTTGAATGTATACAACATTTCCATAAGAACTACTTAAATAAGATCTATTAACTACTCCATCTGCTACAGCATAAATTTTTACGTTGGATCTACCGCCCAATCCAATATCTATCCCATAGTGATTCGTGCCCCATCTTGGACCAAACCCAGATGTAACACCACCGGTAGTTGGACGAATAAAACTTCCTGGATTAAGTTCGGGTGAATCGGTACCGCCACTATATGTAGCACTAGTTTTGAACTTTTCTGCTCTTGCTAATACATCGTTGACATACCAATCTGCATGGTTGTATTGGTAAATTGCTTTTCTTTTATCTGTGGAATAACCGTTTTTTGATAAATAATTAGCTGCGGTATAGATAGCATCTTCTAATGTAAAAGGATCTGCTTTACCATCATTATTACCATCTACTCCATATCCTCCACCTGCTTTAATAACATTCAGATTTGTATAATTAGTAGTGATTGCAACTCTACCACCACCAATATTGTATTTCCAGCCTGCCCATGTAGCAGGAAGAAACTGCATATGACCAACCGCCCCAGCATAAGAAATCATTGGTTGTATGGTACTAAAAGTAGTCTCCTTGCTATGTATAGCAGCAAGTGTATACCAATGAACGCCATACTTTTTCTCTGCAGCAAGGTATATAGGCATATATTGAGGAGGAACCCCAGCCCCAGGAATTATGTCACCATCATAACTAATATCATCAAACCCATATACTCCGCCATTACCTTTTAACCAATCAATATAATTAATATTCCCTTCTAGGAAACTATAATTCGCTTCTATAAGCATTTTATCGTCTAATCCCATATCCATTGAGTTTAATATAGCATCGAAATTTGCATAATCTTGTTTTACTTGTTTGCTAGATTCAAAATATTGCTGCCTAGTTTTGGTTGTTGTTTTTATCTCTATAATTCTTTCAACTTTAACGGTTTTTGTTTTTAGAAGGTACACTTTAACATAACCTGAAGTGTTAACATTATATTTTGTTTGTCTTGTTTCTTCAGCTAATAGTGACTTCCACGTTTTACTGTTTGAATTAAAAAATGGATAGTATGGATCCGTTTGATCTGCAAGATATGCAGGAACATCTAATGCCTTCCAATAGTCCACCTTCTTATTTTCTTTTATTGTTTTATGGGTGATGACTGTATTTGATTTCCATGCTGTCACTTTTGGTTTATACGTAAATATAGTAGAACCATTCCAATATTCAACAGAATTCAATTTAGTCACCATATTTTTTGTATGTTGAACTTTCCCTACGTCGCATTCTTTTCCTTCTTCACAAACAGTTACTTGCTTTTCTTTCCATTCATCATATTGACCATACTCAAATTCAGGAGCAAGTTTAGTTGCCATGTTTTTTATTATTTTTTTGGTTTGAGAAAGGCTATAATCTTTTTGTTCAAAAAAATCTAACATTATCGTGGATGATATCAGTCCTTCTGGCACACGATAGGGTCTTTCTAAATCACTTTTCATGTTTACAGTTGCTTCTGACTGTTTCTTGATATATTCTTGTATTTTTGCATCATCACCACTTAATTTGTCATCGGTTGTCCAAAAAAATGACAAGGCGACAGAAATGATGACAGTTAAAATTATTATTCCTAAGGCTATTAAGATTCCTGGTATTCCTATTGTTCCAACTAACCAAGCCACTATTTGTTTTAGTACTTTCAAAACAACTTTGGCTGCAACTTTTATTGCTTTTTTTGCAACAGCAGCTGCCTTCTGTTTAATTTTTTTTGAGAAGGGTTTAGATAATAATCTACCTAATCCCTTCATGCCATTAACTAACTTTTCATTTAGGTTATCTTGAGCGTTTTTATTATTACTCATAAATTATCACCTTAATGAGCTAGTAAATGCTTTATTTCTTTGCATTTCCATTTGCTTTCTTACAAAATTGCGCTTATTGGGTACAGAATAAGCCATTAAATCTTCTGGTTTTAGAGATGTTGTGAAATCACTATCAGTATCACTAAAAGAAGGAATTAATTTTTTATTTCTTACTTCGCAATTAGCGGTTATTGTCTTTTCATGTTGTACCCTTGCGTCCCCAGGTCCGTAAGGAGAAATGCGGTAAGTATTGCCGTTTTTGGTACCTGTCATATAACTTCTATTACGATCCACAACCATTTTGATATTTGCCATTTCGTTAAGAGCATCTTTCATATAGTACTGGCCACTATCGACTAATTGATTATAGCTTTGTACCTCTTGCACCACTCTAGGTGTTCTCTTCGTATTGTGGTTGGAAAATAACTTATTAGGATTAACATTAATTTGTGGAGCAGTTACTTTTCCACCCCCACTATCTAAAGAGTAAGAAGAACTAGCCGTCATTAATTGACCATCTTTAATAGTAAGATCTTGATAAACTACTTGATTATTCTTTAAACCTGAGTGACCTGAAGCCATTCGTGAAACAACCTGTGTTTGACCAGTTTTATCTCTAACTTGAACAATGGTATTTTTACTATCAGTTACCATTTGGATAGCACCTTGTGCAATTTCTGTTTGGCCATTATCTAATGTAACTGTTTCAGCCATATGAGCTACATCTGAAATTTCTTTTATTTGTTTATTAACAGAATTATTATATGGATTAAACCCTTTTAAACCCAAAGCTTTTGTATTAGTCATGTTTGGAGCGGCATATTTGGCCATAACTTGATATCCTCCTACACCAGCGACAACACCACCAGCATAAGCCACTGCATTTCTAAATTTTGCTTGTTTTTCTACTAAATTGGTTGGAGTATATGATTTGAAATCACTAGTAAAAGCCTTCCCACCTTCAATAATACTATCTTTTGCAAGAGTAGCTTTTTCACTTAAGCTCGTAATATTTGGTTTTTGGGCAATATATGAAGTTGCCATTGTATTTCCAAACGACTTAGTAGCATGACCGATTCTTGTATCTCCAACAAATTGACTTGCTTCTTTAATACCAGATGCCCCTATGACACCTTGAACGATTCCATTTCCTATTCCAGTAGTAACACGTGCAGCAGAATTTTGAATAATCCTTTGCCCCAATGGAATGTTAGATGGTATAAATTTTTGTACAGATGAAATAATCTCTTGCGCTTTCCCGCTTGAATCAAAATTTTGATATGCTTGAGCACGTGGTAGATTACTAGTAGATGCAAAGCTTTCTCTTGCTTCATTGATTTTCATACTTGCGATTTGATTTTTAACGTAAGGAGCATTCACTTCACTACCTGAATACATAGAAGAACCTTTAACAGAAGCTACTGCATCTCTTACATTATTAATAGAACTAATTGATTTTAACCCTTTATCAACTTGAGCAGTTGATCCTATACTTGTTTGAACTTGTTGAGTAATAGAATTCATACCTGCAGTGTTATTAGAACTAATTCCCATTTCTTTCGCGATAGATGAAGTTACTTTACTAATTTGAGAAGGAGAACCATTAAGAACCGCATTACCGTTATCTCGAATAATATTACTTATACTTTGCTGTTTTTGTTGCAATTGATTATTCCATGCTTTTTGCTTTTGCTGAGTATGGTTCGTTACCATTTCAGTTGTTGCATTAGCAGGAAGCGGATTTGATTTGTCAAAATTTTGCATGAAAGCTGCTTTGTTGTCTTTTGCCCAAGTGGATGCTAGAGCCTCAGTAGTTTTACTTACTTGTGAACTAGCGACTTGCGCTGAAGATAATCCACTTTGTACTTGTGTTGAGATTGCACTCATTTTATTATTATCAGCTGTATTTATTCCAAGTTCTTGTGCAATGGATTTTGTAACATTTTCTAATGGAACTTTTTTACCGCTCATGATCGCGTTACTTTGACTACTCAATATATTTCCGATGCTTTGTTGTTTTTGTTGTACTTGATTATCCCAAGCTTTTTGCTTTTGTTGAGCGTGGCTTGCTTTCATCTCATTAGTAGCATTAACAGGGAGCGGGTTAGATTTATCAAAATCTTGCATAAAGCTAGTTTTATTATCTTTAGCCCAACTTGATGTTAGAGATTGAGTAGCGCTTGACACCGGATTAGGTGTATACACATTATGAAGCTGATCAGCTATTTGCCCCATTTTTTCTGTGTTATCGTTAACTCCCATAACGGAACTTATATCTTTTGCCATTTGGTTTGTGAATTGCTGATTCTTTTCTTGTCCATTTCTTAATTTTAAATTCCCATTACCAAGAACATTTGCAATACTCTTCTGTTTATTATCAATTTCATTTTTCCATGCTTCTGCTTTAGCGTTTGAGTGAGCATCCTTTTGTTCAGCAGTTGCATTAAGAGGTAAAGGATTTTTTTCATCGAAGTTTTTCATGAAAGTATCTTTGTTGGTTTTTGCCCAATCTTTGGCTAGACTAGTGCTTGTTTTTGCTATAGCGTTGTGTGATATCCCTCCAGCCATTCTTTCAGCCATTCTTTTTTCAAAGTCCTCTTTATTAATGTAACTATTATTAAGAGAAGAACCATTACTTACATCTTTAGCTACATCCTTTGCTAAGTTTTCAATAGATCCTTGTTTTTCTTTTATTTGTGATTGCCAAGCATTATCGCGCGCATTTTGATGACGTGATATGTCTTCTTTACTTGCGTTTAAAGGAAGAGGATTTTTTTGATCAAAATCTTTCATAAAGGAGTCTTTATTATTTTCAGCCCATTTATTTGTAAGATTACTAGTTGCGTTTTTTACTAAAGAAGAAGCATTTGCATTTTTACCTTCTTTGCTCTTAATCCCCGCAACTATTCCTCTTGCTTCATTTAAAAACCCTGCTTTTTTTGAGGCTTTTTCATTATCCCAAGCCTTATTTACAGCTTCAGCATGAGCATCTGGAAACCGTTCCTTAAAGTCTTTTTTAAATCCTTCTTCATTTTCGTTTGCCCAAGCTGTAGCTTTTTCATCAGCAATAGTATTAGCCAGTTGTTCGTCAGCAGCTTTACCAGCATTATTGATATCTTTGAACCCTTTAAATCCATTTTTTAAAAATGATGCTCCTCTGTTTGCAATCATATGTGTTCCGGCAGCTCCCACTCTTCCTGCTAGACCACCAGCTACACCACCAGCATGAAAACCAACAGTTGAACCAGCTAAAACACCCATCGGTCCAAGACCTGATCCGGCTAGTGCACCTGTTGCACCGAATACAGCTTTACCACTTCGAGACAATATGTTTCCTGGTTTTAACATCTTTTCAGCGTTGGCCGTAGTACCAGTATCTGTACCTGTGTTTCCTCCCAAGGTTTTTTTGATATCTCCTATTGCATCATTTTCTTCTGCATTATCATTTGCATTTCCAGAATCTTTCCCGTTACCTCTACCCATTTTTTTCGCATTAAGATAACCTCTTTTAATTGCATCTGATACTGATGTTCCTTCTAATGCTCCTTTAGCCGCCCCATACATACCAACTAAGGCTGAACCACCCATCATTGCTGCCGCTTTGGAGAAACCATCATTCATCTTCCCTCCTAGCCCGATTAGTGCTCTTATAGACTCCGTTACAGGAATAAAGATAATCATTAAGATAACAGCTTCAATTGGGTTTGCTCCTCCTACCATAACGGCCATTATGAAATATACCGCTGCGTGTATGGACTGAACAAATATAGTTCCGATTAATTCCTTAAACCAAGCAATTGTGATACTTTTCGTTTGAGGTATTAAGAAAAACATCAACATTAGCGGTCCCATAATTAACAAAAGCATAAGGGTGAATTTTCTCATGGAATAATAGAAAAATGCCCAAATACACAGACCCACTTTAACAATAGTGATTCCCAATATACCTAAAACCCCTCCAGGATAAAGGGACAGCTCTATAGAACTTTTCAAATTTATTAAATCTATGTCAGAGCCAAACAAACCAACTATTGCCTGATTAGTTAGAAATAGTACCGCATAAATGTTGTATAAATTCGCAAAAAGTACGACTACTAATAAAAACTCTTTAAAATATTCAATTACATAGGTTCTATTAGAAGGGTTAATACTTGTAGAAGATATTTTCATACCTGCCATTACTATACTTATTAATAAAACAGTAACTCCTAAGGCCATAAAACTATTCATGCCTGGTGTATATACCTTTGTAATTTCATTTTCTGTAAATGTTAAGAAGGCTAAATTTTCATCCCCACCAAAGATTAAGTTTTTTAATGTAGGGAGTTTTTTAAAAGGAATTGCTATCCATTCTCCCATTTGAGCAAAAAGTCCGGATATAAGTTCCTGGATTTTATTCAATTTAAGATCACACCTCCTTTCTAATAAAAGCTACTAGCATTTTGTCTTTGTCTTTGCATTGTTTCTTCATATACCGCTTCATTAGATTCAATAAAGAATAACTCTTCTTTACTAGGATTTGTTCTTAACCATACGGAAGATTTACCTACTCGTAAAATCCCTTCACCCTTATCAGGATTACCGAATAGAATGTTTATTTCTCCCTCAGACAGGTCAAAGTTTTCCTTAATAGCTTTTAAATCTAATTTACTTTGTTTTAAGAACATAAAAGAGTAAGTGTTTTGTAGTATGCCACGTGCTTTCTTATTTTCAACAAAGCGAACAAAATCCTGACTCGCAAGTCTTAATCCAGCATTACGTTTTCGGGACCGTCTTGCCATTTTTTCAAGAAAATTAACTGTTTGCTCTGAATCAATTAATGTCCATGCTTCGTCTGCGTAAACAAATTTCTTTAACTTTGCATTATCCAAACTCTTAACAAAGTGTTCCCATGTATAGTTTAGAAGAACGTGATAAGCGATCGGTCTTAAAAATCCCTCTTCCATTTGGCTAATGTTGAAGTTAACGAGTCTAGCAGATTCCAATGATTGAGTTACACCTTTTCCTAGGAAGGTTTGTCCATCGAAAATTGGTTTACTACCAGTTCTCAAGAAAGGTTTAATGGCAGCGATTAATCTAAATGCTCTTGGTTCCTCTCCATATTTTTCTATTAAGTAATCATTAACATCACTTATAGTTGGTTCTGGCTTTCTAACCATTGATTGGACAATCTGGTTATCAATTGTTGATACATTGTTTTCGAATAAAGAATCAGGATGAGAGTTTATATTCAATTTTTCATGAATAACATACTGAAGTGCCTCTTCTAAATAATTTCTTTCAAAAACATCTAAACCCTCAGCCTCTTGGTTTTTACCTCTACAAATAATGTCAAAGAAATCTATTGCTTCATTAATTTTTTCTCTGATAGGTACAAAACGAATATACGTTTTTCCATCTTTTTCAATAATTTCTTTTTCATCGCTTTCTTCAATCAAACTAAGTTCTTCATCCCCATCTTCAAAGGGAATATCGGAATAGTTTAATGCAAGGGGATTTATACATATATCTTCTTCCTCATTAATATTTAGATTAATTCCACCTAAACGTTTCGTAATCTTAACAAATTCTCCCTCAGGATCTATTAATCTAGCGTATACATTAGCTCCTGTTAGTTCACGAGCGATTAAGAGTTTAAGAGTAACGGACTTACCAGATCCAGAAAAACCCGAAATAAACATATTATAGCCTGAATTATTCATAGAAAATCATTAATTGGTTACAATCGTTATTCCAATAAACTTTTTTGTTAAATGTTAATTCACTTGATAAATGAAAAAAGAATCCATTTCTGATAAGGTTAAAACAACGACGAAATAACCACAGAAAGGA
>NZ_JBQHVO010000066.1:0-29890 GCF_052064465.1 Niallia sp. HCP3S3_B10
TTTATTTATCGATTTGGATTCAACCCATTCTGATACTTATGGAAATCAAGAGGATTCTTCCTACAATACGCATTATGGAACAATGGGTTTTACTGGGAGGTAAATCCAGCTAGTGTATATGCGGCTTATGCATTTAGCGGTACTATCAAATTTGGTAATGGAACGAGTGTTGGTGTTTGGGAATCAGGTTGGGGAGCTGAAGGTGGAACAGAATCTGCGGGTAAGAGCAAAAAATCTGCCACGTTAACTGGAACAGCTTATGCTACAAATGGAAAAGCTTATAATGTTTTACCAGGTGTCACAGCTTATCCGAATTAATTCTTAAATCAATTCATTTTGAAAAACTCATCTATATGATGGGTTTTTCAAATATTTTGAAAAAATGGCCAAGGTGGTTAAAATGAAAAAGAATACATATTACATAACGATTATTCTTCTAAGTATTATGCTATATGGTTGCTCAAATTTAAGCATTTTCAATGAAAGTAAAAAAGCGATCTATTTAACAGGGGAAGAAAATTCTATACTTAAACCGCAAGAATTAGAGGAGAATAACGTAATTGTTGTGAATAGTTTTAAAGAGTTAGAAGAAGAATTTAATTCACTCTCTCAACCAATACCAGTATTAATTGATAAAAATATTCTAAACAAGACAACTAAAAATGGACTTAATAATTGGATTCCTAAGCAAACTTCTCTTCCAATTATCTTTGTGGGATATAGTAATCCGACCTATATATTATTAAAAGAATTGGATTTATATGGAAGTGAACATATACCTCCTAATATGTCTGATAAGCAAATAGAGGCGCTTAAACATCAAAAGGGATTCAGTTTAATGTATATCTCAACAACAGGTCATAATTATGGCGTTGGATTTGATAAGGAAAACACAATTCAAGGCATTTTAGAAATAACAGACCAAGCATTAAAAGGTGATAAAGCCGTTGAAGAACTGATGCCAAAACAATAATTCATATTTAGGAGCATACTATGACAAGAACAATACTAGAGGTTAAAAACATAACGAAAAAAATTGGAGAAAAAACAATACTAAATGATATTTCTTTTAGCATAAACGAAGGTGAAATATTAGGTTTACTAGGAAAAAACGGCGCTGGGAAGACAACAACTCTAAAAATAATTGTCAGTCTAGTATCTAAAACTTCTGGAGCCATATATATAAACAATATTAATACTGAAAAACAATTTATAGAATCAATGAAACATGTAGGTGGTATAATAGAAAATCCGGAAATGTATGGATATTTATCTGGCTATAAAAACCTTATTCATTTTGCACGTATGTCTAACTGTAAAATTAGTAAAAGTGAAATAGAGAAGGTAGTAAAATTAGTAGGTCTTGAAGCAGCAATTAATAAAAAAGTTAAGACCTATTCTTTAGGAATGAAGCAACGATTAGGTATAGCTCAAGCAATAATTCATAAGCCTTCATTGTTAATATTAGATGAACCAACAAATGGTTTAGACCCTCAAGGTATATATCAACTTAGGAGTTATCTAAAAGAGTTAACTAAACAAGGAACATCCATTTTAATATCAAGTCATTTATTGTCCGAGATGCAACTTTTATGTGATAAACTTGTGATAATAGATAATGGGAAAATATTGAAAACAGGATCGATAGATGAGTTAGTCAATGCTAGTGCTGAAAATGTAGTAGAATTCACTGTGAATAACCCTAGTAAAGCAAAAGAAATTATAGCAGGATTATTTCCTGTAAAAAAAATCAATGTTGAAGAATATAAGGTAACCGTAAAAATAGACTCAAATAATATTGCATTGGTTAATCAAGAGTTTGTGAAAAATGGGGTAATAGTCACAGGTATTGTAACAAAACAGAATAGCCTAGAAGAACAGTTTTTAGATTTAACTAGAGAGGTGAGTTCTTAATGTCTTTCCTTAATCTATTAAAGAATGAAATAATGAAATTATTTTCAGGGTATTCCGCATTAATCATTTTTTTCATTATGTTGGCTAGTGTTATTGGCGCAACATTTATAGCAAAGGAAGCCGTTCCCGAATATACCGAAAATTGGAAAACTATACTAACTCAGGATATAAAGGATTATACGGAGTCTATAGAAAATGTTATTGAAAACCCATCAGATGAAACTAAATTATTATATGAAAAAGACATCAAGCGATTACAATTCCATCTGGATAATGACATCTCTCCTTACAATCAAAATGGATTTACTTTCGCCAAAAGCACAATCCCTGAGTTTAGTTTTCTTTTAACAATTTTTTCGATAATTATTACTGTTGGAGCTGTAACTAATGAATATAAATGGGGAACTATTAAAATGATCTTGATACGCCCTCATCAAAGATGGAGTATATTACTATCTAAATATGTTACTGCAATATGTTTCTCTTTACTAATGTACATAGTGTTTTATTTCTTATGCTGGATTATAGGTAGTTTAGTATTTGGATATGACAGTCTAAACTACGCTGCTTATATAGTTAATGATGATTTAGAAATTATCAAAGAGTCATTATTAATAAGTTCTTTATACTATTATCTCTTGAATTTTTTACAAACAGTAGTATTCGTTTCTTTAGTATTTATGATAGCAACTCTAACTAAGAATGCCTCTGTATCTGTGGCTGCAGGAATAGTATTAGTATTTACAGGAAATCTAATAAATAGCTTTATACCATCCGAAAGCACTTGGGCTAAATTCTTTATCTTTTCGAACGATATGACTTATTATCTGGAAAGTTCACAAGGAAAGATTGAAGGGTTAACTTTACCCTTTTCATTGTCTGTTAACTTAATCTATCTTTTTATTTTCATGTTAATATCATTAACAGTGTTTCAAAAAAGAGATATTAATTAGACCACGGGGAGGTTAAATGATGTATAAGGATAAATATAATTTACATTTGGAAATACAGACTCCTTTTGAATTAAACTTTTTAATATATATTCAAAATTGTTATTTAAATAATACTGTAAACTATGAATTGCCAAAATTCCCATACATACCTATCGAAAACGGGTATCACGAAAAATTTAAGACTAGATTCAATGCCGTTTGGGATGAGATATTGCTTAAATATAATAGGCAGGATAAAACGACTATTAATGAAAATAGCCAGCTTTTGGCCCAAAGTCTTTTTACTAAACAAGAGGTATTCAATTATTTATATCAGTCTTTTTCAGCTTGGTGGAAAGGATTGGCAGGTCAAATGGCAATACAAAATTTTTTTAGTAATGAAAAAATCAACAAATTGTATGCAAATATGCTTGAGACTTATCAAGTGGATGGGAATGACAGTAAATATATCACTATTTATTTAATATATGATAATTGTCAATTACTCTCTCCTGAAAAAAAATATGAAGATCAAGTAGTGTTATCTCTTGAAGATATTATGAGGAAAAATCTTGTGGGGAAATTTAAGCACCAATTTTAAACCAAAATAGAGCAGGTTCTGGTGCTGCATCCCAAAAGTTAGAGTCAAATCTACTAACTTTTGGGGTGTTTTTATATGGACAAATATAGTGAAGAATTTAAATTAAAAATTGTCAAAGAGTATTTAGATGGTTCTTTAGGAATATTTTATTAGCGAAAAAACACGGTATACCTAATCATGCATAAATCCAACGTTGGGTACGTGCCTACAAAGCTTTTAAAGAAGATCGTTACGTAAGAAGCAGTCCAAACAGGTTTTTTCTATTTAATTTAATGTCGATGTATTACACTTTATAAAAAAGACGGGTGCTTCATACCAAGATACAGCGCTTCGATTTAACTTGCATAATCTAACCTTGATTGCGAATTGGTACAGTATATTTTCGAGAGAAGGTATAGAAGGCCTGAAGGGAAAATTGAAAGGCGGCCTCCTATGTCTAAAAAACGAAAAGCAAAACCTGTTAAAGAAGAAAAGAAATTATCTCGTGAAGAACAATTAGAACGTGAAATTGAACTTCTTCGTTTAGAAAATGCTTATTTAAAAAAGTTAAGAGCTTTTCAGGAGAATCCGAATGCCTTTCCTCGCAAAGCACAAGCAGCACTGGCATTCGAACTCAAAGAAGAAGGATTTCGATTAAAAGATGTGCTTGTAGTGGTTAGCATTCCAGAAGCGACCTATCACTATCAAGCGAGACAGTTAAAAAGGCGGATCCAGATCAAGAATGGAAAAAGATTATTTCCACAGGAGTCATATCCTTTACATCTTCCAATATCGATTGGTTATTTTGCATATAATACAATATTTACCTTTATATATTTAAACTAGATTGGGGATTATAATTTTTAGAAATATTTAAGCAAAAATGAGGTACTTTCATGGATAGAAAAGAAATCGTATCTAAATTGTTTGAGTTAGAACAAAACCATTATGATAAATTAAATAATGTTAAGAAAATACTGGATAAGGAAAATCCAGTGTTCTCGTTAATAGTAAATGATTTAAGCGACACTATTATCAAAGACATAGAAAATCTACTGCTAGATGTATTAGAAGTTTCAAATGAGCCTGATTCCTGTAAATATCGCACTAAAGAGAATTACAATAGGAAAGTTTTAAAAGCTTTTATTTCTAAAAGTATGACCATTCTTACTTTCTTTGAATATCCTCACATCGTGAATAATATATTTATCATCATTAATAAAATGTTCAATAGAAAGATACTTCACACCGTCTATTTCTTTAGACCACATTTGTTCAAAAATAGCTAATTTCATATTGGGTTTAGGTTGAAAATGGTAAATTTCTATATTTTCCATTTCTTCTTCTTTACTTTTCTTATTTTTAAACATATGTGAAACCCTCTCCTTTAGTCTGTAATCGTTATAGTCTCATTCTCCAATTGGATTCATTATAGTCCTTTGTTCGTTTTGCTTTATTGAATCTACTTCTAAATTTCTCCATCACCCATACTCTATCAAAATCGCTTTTATCAGCAACCTCTAAACAAGTCTGTATAACATCTTCCACAAGTACATCAATCTGTTCCATTGCTTCTTTATAAAGAATACTTTCATCTGACATAATATCCTTCCTTTCTACTACACATTGTCTATCTACTTCTACTTGCTTCAAAAATTTTGGTAAAGGTCGTCTTTTATTAATTAATTATTGCTTTTTCCAAAATATCTTTGTTATAAAAGGAATTTGTTTCTTTATTGAAGGTTTTTGCAAACTCTCTATTAAAAGAAGCATAATTATCTTTATCTAGAAAAAAAACATAATCAGTTCCTACATTTTTATTTTTTTTAGTGTTTGTTTGAACCACAACTAATTTGTTTTCATCTCCCTTCTCAACGTATAAATTAATGTAACTAAGTATTTTTGTTTGTCCGTATTCGTTTTCTACATATATGTTATAATCATCTTTTGATAAAAAGCTGTTTGATTTTTTAATCTTCATATCGTATGAAATGATATTAGAACTTTCGAATTGGTAATTATAATTATCCTCATCACGTAGATCATAGAAAAACATTATAGTATTTGTTACAAAATAAATAACTAATCCAACTATTCCTATTACTGTTAGTAGGGCCCCTATATCACCCCATGTCCATTTAAGTTTTTCCTTTTTCTCTGTAATATCCATACTAATTCTCCTTTTACTTATCAATCATTTCTATCAATGATTTAATCCAACCAAGTATCTTCAGAATTGCCCCCAATACATCAATATAAAACAACATACCTGATCTCCTTCTCTATTTATTTGATCTTGTTAATCAATTGCACCTTTTTTATATTTTGTTCCATAGCTAAATGATGTTTCTTTAATAAATCTTTCATCTTTTCATCTTGATAGATTTTTACTTTTTGACTAGCCTGCTTTTCAATTCCATTAGCATATTCAGAAATTTCCTTAATAAAACCTATAACTCTCTCTATCTCTTTTTTTAAATCCTGCTCAGAAAGTTTTTTAGAGAGGTCTTCCAATGACGAAATCGAATAAATAATTTCTTCATTAAAATGAATCACAAAATATTCTTCTTTAATTTTTGATAAAGGAATCAAAATTTCATTTCTGAATAAGTAATAATTGCTATTGTCCAGCTTGAAAGCAAATCTCTTTTTATTTACTTCGTAGTAACGGTTACTTACCCTAAGATTTTCTTTTCTCATGGACCAAATCAGATTCCATTTCGGATTCAGAGGGTCATATTCATTAATAGGAAAAGAAAACTCAATAACTTTCCCTATGCTCTTCCCATAAGGAATATCAATTTCATTTATAAAACTTACCTTTTTATGATTTTTTAATTGGTCCAAATATTTACGAGAATAATGAATCTTAAATAATAATGAACCAATAAGAAAAACCAACAGTATTTTTTCTATCCATAATATTATTTGCATGTTATTACCTTCTCCCTTTTATAATGGTCATTTTAAGCTTCTTCCGATCTTTTAAACCATTGCTTAACATTATCGCTATTGAAATACATAAAGCACCTATAAAGACGATATGCAGCAGGATCTTTAAATCATCTAGTGATAAAAAGGGGGATTCGTTTTTGCTACTTGCCTTTTTCTCATCATCAAAGTTAAGCTTCCACATTCCTCCCTCATATAAAGCTTTAATTTCAACCTCAGTTGTTTTCTCTATATAATCCTCAAAAAATCCAGGATATAGATGAGTTAGATTAACTGTGAAAGAATACATTTGATCATTTTCTTTTTTCTCTTTAAGTATATCTATTGATGATAACGGGTTTTCGTTTTCACTAAATGCTTCAATCATTTCAGTTTTAATTTCTTCATCTGTCTTCCCCTTTGTAAAGCTTTGATTTTTAGAGACTAAAGTGCTTGCAGCCCCATAGTTTGCATTTATTACTTCTTTATAATATTTAGTAACTACTTCCCTTGGGGTTAAATCATGTTCATCGATCACTTGGTTAACAGCATCATCTACTAGATCAAAAGTTAAATACCATTGATTTTCAAACTTAATAGCGACGATTCTTTCTTGATAGGTATATTTTTTGGAGTCAGTTAACGAAGCAGTAAACAAAATACTTCTTCCATCGATTTCCTTAGCATCTTCTATGCTAAAAGTAGCAACAGAATTACCTTTGCTAGTATAAAATTGGGATATTTGTTTTATTACTTGTTGAATATCAGAGGTATTTCTCTTATCTTCAGGCACTAATTGACTTTCAATTTCCGGTTTAGATAGTAACAGCTCTTTAATTGCTGTTCCATAATTCCCTTGTCTTATTAATTCATAATAACTATTTACCTTTTTGCTCGCCTCTTCCTTTTCTTCTTCAGTAATCGGTTCAGTATCCTCAACAGGTTTTACATCTTTCAATTCTTCAACTTTAACTGGTTCGCCTGTTTCAGCAGAAACGTATATCGGATCTCCTTCATTGGTCACAGAATCTAAAATCAAATACACACCAGCAGTGGTTAATAATGTTTTGCTAAAATTATTCCCCTTATAATAAGCTTGTCCTTTATATTTATTTTTTCCTTTAGTTGCATTTGCTGCAGCATTTTTACTTTTAATATTACTAGGACTAGTTTTTGCATTGGTTTTTGTATTATTTTTTGATTTCACTGAGCTAACCTTACCGCTATTAATAGAAGAACTTTTCACACTAGAACCTCCGGTTTTCCCTAAAGATACCTTTGCAGAGGCTGTACTATATGCTGTGAAAAATAATAAAATAATACTGAGGGTCATTATTGCTATTTTTTGTTTCATTACATTTTCCTCCTTAATCAAAAGATGAAGAACTATCCCTTGAAGAGTCATTACTATAATCACTAGATGAATAATCATAAGAATTATTGTTTGTATAATCAGAACTACTTGATGACTCGTTTGAATTTTCAATCATTTCCCTTAGGACATTTCCATTTTCAAAATAAAAATTATTATTGAAAAACTCATTAGAGTTTTTGTTAGTTTCATAACTGCTTTTATTAGAGTAACCTTTCAATTGCCCATTTTTCATTCCACTTCGTTCTCTTATTTCAGTACCATTACTTACGTTTATGAATTGTTGGATTTTTCTATGTTCCAAACTGTCTCTTCGTTGTTCTTTTTTCAACTCCGTTATATTTCTTTTCAAGTAGTCAATAACAAACATTAACGATATAACACATATTAGAAGAAAAATAATCATTTAAAACTATCCTTTCCGATTGAAATAGACACTTTGTTTAAAGGCCAATAACGCATTCCAATGCAGCCTTCTACACTTTCAATAGGAATTGTTCCTATTTCTCTACTATCCGTACTAAATTGTCTATTATCCCCTAATACAAATAAATGATCAGCTGGTACTTTCCCCACTAAAGCATAATCTTCCGTATAAATATCTTTGTTTTTAGGTATAAACACCTCATCAATAGCTTCATTATTTATAAACAATTGATTGTTCTTGTATTGGACCGTTTCACCTGGCAACCCAATTACTCGCTTTACTATTTTCTCTCCTGATGGAAGACGGGCAATTATGATTGAAAATCTATCCGGTGTATTAAATTTATTTATTAGAACTAAATCACCATTCTGTAGTGTAGGCTTCATAGATTCTCCATCTACCTTTAAAGGAACAAAAATAAATGATCTTACGATGAACAATACTATAAAAAAAATAAGAATTTTCCTTACATATGTTTTCATTTTTGTTCTCTCTTCTTGACTCATCATCTTATATCTATACTCCTATCTATTTTCGAAAACAGCCTATATCAAATAACCTTCCACTTTTTGTTACACCTGTTTCTAAAGTTAATATCCAATCATAGACATCATCTAGATTAAATCCATTTATCTTCAATTCTTTTGGGAATTCTATTTCTTCCTCAAAAATTTTATATAGCTTTTCTTTGGCCGTTTCAATTGGTCCAAATCCATATAGATATTGATGTTTTACCTTCTTTCCTTCTCTATAAGATTTGCGGATATACAAATATACCTTTCCTTTAGAGGTTTTCTTAGTTAAGTAACCCACCCTTTTCATGTCCAACCTCACCTCTTTGTTTCTCCTACAAGTTGAATTTATCTATATGTAGGGGAAACCCGTTTCAAAAAAATTATTCTATATAGAAATAAATATCTTAATCCAACCTATCAAAGAAATCCATAGCGGAATGGAGAAACACAACCCTAAAAATATCCCTTTTATAGGGCTGCCTTCTAAAGTTTCTATTTCTTCTTGTTCAATCAATTTAATTCATCCCTTTTTTATGATTTCTATATATTCGTCTGATTTAATTATTAAATTGGTAAAATTCTTATCGTTAAATGTATTTTTATGTAGGTGTCCCCAACAAAGAATGTACTTTCCAATTAATTCTTCATCCGTATAGGAGAAATACTTAAAGTATTTTTCAAAGATAACAATTGAAAATGAGATATTATTAATTTTTTTAAAGTTCAAGTAAATAACTTTATCTCTTCTATTTAATGTTTCTATCTCTCCATGAACTAAATAAGGAAGGTTAAGTACAGCCATGTCTGACCATAACTTCTCATGAGCTACCTCTTGAGATAAAATCAAATTGGAAATAGGAATTTTGTGTCCTTTCACTTGAATTAAAATGCTGCTAAGAATATCTGGTTCATAGGTGGAGAACAATTTAACTATAGATTTCAGTGAGCTGATGCTGTTGGGAGGAGCGGTTTCGTTTTTTATTTTGATTGTTTGCTTTTTCTTTTTTTCTTCATCTTTCTCTTCTCTTTGGATACTTCTAGGTTCATAATCAGGATCTAATTTATTTAAGCTTAATTTAATCACTGTTTCACTTATCCCTTGTTCTATAAAATCACTTTGATAGTCATTAATTTTCGAAAGGCTCTCTTCAAACGAAAGAGGTCTGTAAAATCCACAGGAAGAGGTATGCTTAGATTCATTTTTACCTGTGGTTTTAAAATGAGGTGTTGTTCTTTCGTTACCTTTCACATGAACCAATGGTGCTTTGCAGCTTTTATCGATACAATAAATTTCTTGGTTGTGTAGATCATCATTATATTCATTAATGGAGATAATTCTTCCATCACGAAACATAGCTGATATCACCTTACATCCTCCTTTTACAACATAATTTTTTCCTTAAGATATGTGCTCCAATTAATTTGGCGGCACTTCCATTTATATCTCTTCTCTTGCTTTCTTAAATAAGATATAGTTGCTTTTCTAACATTTTTTGCAAACTCCAATGCTTCTCCCATCTCAGTAAAGGTGAAAGTCGTCCCACTTAAAATGTAGTCCTCTAAACAGTCCTGACTCTTAATTAGCAAACTAACAGAGAAAATGATTTTAGTTCCTTTATTTCTACCAAACATAGGAAAATGCTGCTTTTTAATTTCTAAATGTATGGTTACCTTTTGATAAGCTAGTTCTAATAAATACTTTTTAAATTTTTCATTTGAAATAGAAATTTTATAAAATACGCTAATCTTACCATTTACACCTTTAATGTCCGTAGTGATGAAGAACATTATCTTAGCTCCTTTTTATGCAGACCATCCTTCAAAATAAGCAAGTGATGATTGAATTGCTCCAGTTACTCCGCGTCCTTGATGATAAACAATAGTTTTGTTTTGCTCTTTGCAAATCTCCTTAACCATAATCATAGATTTACGATTTATAGCCCCTTTTAACACAACTACACAATCCTCCTTATTGATTAGAGTTTGGTATTCTTTTTTATTTCCTGACTTTTTCGACTCTCCAGGATGATGTAGCACTTTAAGCTCAAATCTCTCGCCCATTTTTTTTAACGTTTTATCTTGATTTCCAACAACAACCAACAATGTATTTGCCATTATGATCACTCCAATTCTTATATTTAAAATAATCATAACACAAGTTACCACAAATACAATCGTAATTTTAAATAAAACATAATTTTATTACCTCATTCACAACCGAACCTCTTCATTTGTTTTTAAGACATCAACAAAACGGTTATATTTTGATAAGATATATGCACCTATATCAGGATGGACATAGATTGTTCCATGTAACAATACGTTCTCTATCGCTTCAGTCATTTCTTTAGTAGACATTCTTTTGGATAAAAAACCGTTAAACATATTTAATTCAAAAGGAAAGCCATTATCATTTTCCTTAATCAAAACGAACTTAGTACCATACTCGTACAAGGTCCTTATCTTTTCCATAGCATTTACTTCTTTTAAAACCTCTTGTGTGAGTATTACAAGTTTTGGCTCACCACGTAATGTATCTTGTAGACTATCTTTTGTCGAGACTATATAATCTTTACCGAATTTCACCTCCAATAGATCTTTAAAGCCTTTTCGAAAAGTAAAATTCTCATTTTCAACAATAAAAATACATCCCTTCATGCTCGTCACCCCCTTAGAAATAAAAAAAACCCTATCTTAAATAAGACACCAAAAGCGTCTTACTCAGATAGGGTTTTTCCCTTTAGATATTCAATTTATTGATTTTATTATATCCTTTACATCGATAGATATCAACGTATACTTCAATACTTCAATGGGTTTGTTATTTTAGAATATGTCCATTTAGTAAAGTCACATATTGACCTATACCATTTTCATCAATATACCAAGCTATTCGTGATGCTAAACCTTTTGACGCTTTATGATTATGAAGCGGTACTGCCGACTTATATACTTTTTCTCCGGGATTAGGACTAACTAGTACAATTGGCTTCTTGTAATCATTAACTATCCAACAACCGTATTCTTGACAAGGAGAAACATACCAATTGGCATCCGTTCTTCCAGCTGGGAAATCTGGTTTAAAAGGATAGCACGATTTTTTTAAGATTTCAATTTGTCCTTGTATCAAATGGTAAGAGGTTTCCTCTTCTTCTAATCTGTCAAATTCAGCTTGGTTTAAATCTATATCTATTTCCAAACTATTTGTGGGTAAATATCTACTACATTTTGAAACAACTAAAGGATTATCTACATCTACCTTATTTTTAATTGAACAGGATTCTGTAATAAAATCATAAAGATCACAAGAATTCCGGCAAGTATAAACTTTTTCTTTCGTATTTTTTGTATTATCTACTATTAAAGACAACAAGATATCACCTTCTTTATTATGCTGCACCAAATGCATAAGGGATTATAAAGCTAATGATTAATAGAAATCCCGCAGATGCCCATAGTCTCTTACTCCATCTACCAAATTCAGGGTGTTTCAAAAGTTTATAGAATAGAAACATAACTAATCCAACCAATGCCATTCCCACTACTGTATAAAAGCCAGATAACTGTAATAAGTTTATTACATCAGTTGCAAACAGTGTAACATTCGTTGTGGTCATTGTAAATAATACAATTAAAAAAATACGAATTATAAAGAAAGAAATTGGAGCCCAAATCAATACACCAGTAGCTCCTTTCATAACTTGCCCAGTTTTAGTAACAATTGAATACCCTAGCCTAACTACTCCAATCAAGAACATTATAGTAAAGAGGGATGAAAATAAACTAGATACTATTGGTGCAGAATCATTTATGGAATTTCCCCAATTTGTAATCATATCATCCATGGATGGAGCATCACTAAAAGGATTTGCCAATGCTTTTGTAGGAATCAATAAAAGTGCGAATATAAATATTGACATGATTGTTTTGATTCGATTTCTAATCATTAAAAATCCCTCTTCGTTGATGAACTTTAAAAGTGAATTTCGACTCAAATGTAGTGGATTGCATTCTACCATCAACAGCATAAACCTTTTGTGAATAACTGTAGTTATTCGAATTCTGATCCATGATATTTTCTACTGTAGCTAACCATTGAGAAACAATTTGTTTATTTACAGGTTTTGTTTTTGCTTCTTTTAAAAGAGGTGTAATTTTATTACCTGGAATTTTTAAACTTACATGAATGAGATTAGTCATGTATTTAAAACCACTTACATCAAAATATTGGATGAAATTCCGATATTTTTCTAAGACCTTAAATTGCTCATATAAGGTACTCATTATTATTGCCTTTTCTCGGCTTGCTGATAGAGGTATACTAATTGTTAAATCAATATTATGATGGTTCATTTCTCCTGAAGGTAAGACTTCTAAATGTCCTTGAAAAGGACATTTTAGATCATCACATAATGGTGAAAGCCAACTATAATTAGCAAATATAAGATTTTCTTTTATATTCTCATAATAGTCATCCTCTTGTTTGATATTCTCTGTACCAATTGGCCCTATTAAAACGAACTTATCTCTCGTTTTAAATTCTAATTTTGATAAGTTTAATTGTTTTTCCTTAATCGTTACCATAATCTCATTTATACTTTTTTCTCCTATTCGAACCATTACCATTTCTCCTCTTCATTTATTAATTGTATTGGGTTTAGCATTCCATTTTGAACTTTAACTTTAGTGTTAAACGGCGCTTCTGGAATATAGTCTAAAAAATTATTAAAACTCGCTACCCATTGTCCTAAAAAATCCGTTTTGTTTTCATTTTTCAAATAGGATTTTTCATTAGTATAGAGGTGAATTCGGATTTGATTTAGCCGTTTTTTTTCTCCTTGAACCTCTATCGAATTTATTATTGGATAAAGAGGGAGAAGCTTTTTAAACTTGCTATATAATTGGGACAAAGTCGATAATTTATCAAATGCTTCCACAGGGATAATAATTTCTACATATTGCTCTTCCTGTATAAATCCCCCTCTATCATTAATTTCTATATTTATAGTAAAATCATGAATTTTAAGTATGCTTAACGGGAATAGGCATCTCTCGTACATATTAATTACTTCTTTCGATAATGCCTCTAAGTAATTTTTCTTGATTAACGTATTAAATGTATCTCCATATACACAACCAATATAGAATTTATTATCTTTTATCCTATATTCTAGATTTAGTTTTCGAATATAACGATTGTCATCCTCAATCACAGACAAGATAGATTCTAAATCAGCTGTGTTGATATCAGATCTCATTTCACTGCCCCCTTTAGAAGGATTTTTATAATTTCTTTCACATTTTTTTATCATTGATGTACATTAGTATAGTATTAATGTATATAGCAAAACTGTCGAAATTTGTCGATTAAAGGGATATTTTTACTAATTTTCATGAAAAATTCACCAAAAACTAGTTAAATAGACCTTGACCGGTAAATTTTTGTACCCGAGAGGATTTCTCCTTCACTAAATGAACAAATCCAAATTTATACATTTAGTGAAGGAGGTGAACTAAATTCACTTCCTCCGAATATCCAATATTACTTAAATTGCAGCTGCCTCATATTCGATTTTTTCATCTGGGATGATATAATCTGATGAAACAGCATGTTCTAAAATTTCTATCTTTGAAACTCTAATATTTTTTCCTTCTCTTACTATTTCTAAAGACAAGGAATCTTTTCTATTTATTTGATGTACTCTCTCACCTATATTTATCCAGACTCTTTTACCATCTGAAACATGGATATAATCCTCTTCCATACCTAGAACAGAAACAAGCCAACGCTGCTTCCCTTGGAAATTATCAGCAATTTTTGTAGTTGGTATCTCATCCACCAGAACCTCAGTTACTGAATTTACTTGTTTATTTCTAAATTCTCGAGAAGATGTTGCATTTAAATCTTCAAGGTTAAGTTCTTCTTCGAGCAGTTGACTTTGCACGTCACATAGTTCCTCAGAATTTATTTCTTTAGTCAAATTCGTTAAGTATTCTATTGTTCTATCATCTAATTCTGAAACAGTCGGAGTAATATGATAAATATTAGTTGGGCACATAACTTCTTCCCAATCATCTTCCTGTATATTTAGATTATAGGTTTCTTCTAAATAAATAGTTTCTTCTTCCGTATTAGATTCTGTCTCTATTGGAATTAATCCATTTTCTAAATAATAATGTTTCATCTTTAAATCCATACAGACTGCGTTGAAAAAGTATTCTATTAGAAAATACATATATACAAACCAATCTAAATTTATCGTAATAGTATGCATTTTTACCCTCCTAAAATAATTCGAATGCCAACTGACCACTGACTACTCTACGTTTATTTTTCTTTTGTGCTGGTTTCTCTTCCACTAAATCAAACGAGGAAATTTGTGAACTGTCATTATTTGATTTTGACTCCCTCTCAATTCGAGTTAAATAGTCTACTATTTCACCATCAAGAGCTGAATCACTTCCAAAAGCAGCATATAGATCTACTTCCAATGACATTTCATTAAAGTAAAAACCTGTAATTTTACCGTTTTCTATATTGCTCGCGATAGTTTCAGATTTTCTTATAAGTACATTTCTTGAACTTTCAGTTTTAATGTACTTACTAGCCCATTCTTCGAAATATTCTTTGTTTGATTTTAATGGTACATTCTTAGGTTTTCCAATATTAGAAAGAATTTCTCTAGCTCTATCCGACGCTTCAGCAACCCATTCTTCCGTACTCCCTTGAAGCACGTTTCCTTTTTTTATAGACTGTATTAACATGGATTGTAAATCGCCAGTATCCCCTAACATAGCATTCAATCCATCACTAGAAACATCACCGTTAATAGCACCAGCAGCTTTATTCTTCATAGCTATTAATGTTGCCATTTGTTCTTGGTACATATTTTCATACGCTAAATAATATAGTCTACATTCCTCGGTTTGTTTTATTCTCCATGCTCTTCGTGCAGCTTGATTAATTGTAAATAAAGACCAACTAAATTGATAAAATATCAATGTTGGAGTACATAATAGTCGGGTAGGTCGGAGATGTTACCACCTCTTTCCCCCCTAAGAACCGTACTTGTACCTTTCAGCACATACGGCTCAAGCCATCTGTCATCCTCTCAACTTAATAACGGAACTTCTTGAATGCTCTTTTCATAAGATTAATAGCCTTTTTACTATTCACGTCTTTGATACCATTGCTTTCTAGGTAGTTTACGACTTTTGGTAATTTCTTACCTTCGCCATAATTCTCTAACAATACATGGTGTGTTTTATGACATGATTTGTGTAGTAGTTCGAGGTTATCATAACTATCAACTCCGCCAATTACTACAGGCACTATATGATTGCTTTCAATTGGTTCTATTCCTTGTAAGGATTCACCACAAATTCTGCATTTGTATCTGCTCTTTTTCGCAAGTTTCCTTTTAGCATTAGTATTTTCCCTATTGAATATTTTCTCGTCACGTTTATCAAAGTAAGCTTTAAGCGATGCGTCAAATGGACTATTATATTGTTTGATCTTTACGTGTCTTTCAATCTTAGTCCAACTCATGCGAATAAGCTGTTTCGTATTATCTTTTGGACACGTTAGGAGCCACTTGTCTTTGCTTACGCCTGTATTGTCTGGTTTAAAGTACATTTTCATCAGTTTTCTAAATGAAGTTCTATGATGTCTGTGTTTAAGGTAAATTACGACTTTTTCATTAACATAAGTATCAATGTCTCTGAAAATTACTTTGGCTACTGTTGGTGACCAATAGTTTGCAATCCCTTGTAATATACGATTCAGTTTTTCAATTAGATATGCTGTTTCTCTGCCTTTTCCCCAGTCGAATACTTCCTTGATTTTCTGTTTAGCATTTTTGACACTTTCAAGTGATGGTTTAATGAATAATTTATTTCCATCCTTAGTTGGGTATTGTTTGAAGTTAAATCCGAGGAAATCGAATCCTTCACTAATATGAACAACTCTTGTTTTCTCCTTTGCTAACTTCAATCCACGTTTGTCTAGATATGGTTGTAATTTTTCGTACATCCCAACGGCTTGTTCTTTCGTAGGGCAGACGATAACGAAATCATCTGCATATCTAACAACGCCAACTGACGAGGTATACAATGTATCTCCCTGTCTTTTAGAGTGGATATATCTTACTCCAATTTCTTCTTCCATCCCATGTAATGCTATGTTCGCTAACAGTGGTGAGATGATTCCGCCTTGTGGTGTTCCCTTGTCTGTTTTATGGAATGTAGCATTGTCAACGTATCCACTTTCCAACCATTCTCTAACGATTTTGTTATTTGGGAAGTTTTTAATTCTTTCCATAATAAGGTCGTGGTTTAAGTTGTCAAAGCAGCCTTCAAAATCACCTTCGAAAATCCACCCCTTAGCGCTTCCTCTGCTTAATTTCACGAATAAATCGCTCATAGCGTCATGTGCGCCACGTTTAGGTCTGAATCCATACGATGTCATTTCAAATTTTGCTTCCCACTGTGGTTCTAGAGCAGTTTTAAATACGTTTTGGTACACTCTATCAACAATTACAGGAATGCCTAACGGACGTTTCTTTCCATTCTTTTTAGGGATATATGTTCTTCTAGCCGGTTTAACCTTAATATTTCTTGTACTGTACATTTTAAGTTTGTTGTATAATTCAACTCGCTCTTGCGGAGTGTTAGAAATATATCCGTCTATACCAGCTGTCTTTTTGCCTCTATTTTCTTGCGTTACGCGCTTAATACTTAACAGTAAATTCGCTTTACTTCTAAGTAGAAGTCTTTGTAATTTCCTTACTTTTCTCGTTTGTTTAAGTTGTTCGGCACGATAGATTCGTTGTTGAAGTTTCCTTACATAGTGATTAACTTTCATCCAATTAATTGAGTGCCAGTTATCCACCAGTGGGGAAACAGCCGACGCAACGTACTCGTTGGTTTTCATAACATATCTCCCTCTCTTTAAGGATTATTCTTTTCGCTTTCTATTCGTGTTGATGACCACGTGGAAGTCTGCAATCTTTCGATTTGGGTATTGCCCTATTCTACGGATTATACAAATGAGTTTTTACCTTAACTTTCGTTATGTCGACATTCGCTTTCTCCACGTTCCTTTACCCTCTACATATTGTGGTTTCCTTACGGTCACCCTACCTCAGATGAGAGGAATGTATAGGGCTTACCAAGTTTCACTAATAATAGATACGTTAGGTTAGGCATCCTTCTTTACTCCGGTGGATCTATGGGTCATTTCGCAGTTCCTCGACCGTAGAACTTTTCCTATCCACATCTACAAGCTTGTTCAATCACAGTACGCTTGTTGTCGGTAACGAAGACTACAAAGGTTCAGCTTACGCTTATACCTTCCTAACTTTCCCTAGCTCTTTTGGAATTCTGTGTAAATTCCTCCATTAAGCATTTAACCCTCATGCAACCCAACAATTCGATTACTCGAAAAGCAGTTTCGGGCGGGAACGTCCTCAATGACTAAGACGGTTTCTTATGGAAACACTACTATTTAGCAACTTCTTGTCGCACGGTCTAATCCTACTTTCACTAATTCTTGAGATACAATACACACATCATAATTCTCTTTTTTTATCTTTTTTTCTAACCATTCACTTCGTCTATTGGTACTTGTTGAAGAAGTATCCAGGATACAGACCTTAGCACCTATCATTTCTAAAATATGCTTTAATCGTGGTCTTACATCCCTACCCTCAACACTCGATCCTGTATCTCGAACATAAACAATAGATTTTCTTCCTTCAGATATCTCGCCCTTAATTATTTCCTGTAACTTTTTCTCTTTACTAAGAATTCTTTCTTGTTCGAATGGTTCTGGTTTCCAAATAAGTTCACCATTCATATAAAATGCTGGATAAGTAAATGGATTATCTGGGTATGAAATTCCAGTCTGAGTTAATGGCATATATAATTTAAATCCATCTTCTAACTCGTCAATGGATTTTTCAAAAGTGTTGACCATTCTCTGATAATTTAGTTGGAGATCTTCATCTGGTTTCACAAGTATAGTTGGCACATTCACCAGTTCAACTGGATCTGGCCAAACATCAACTAATCTAACAAGTACTGTATTTTGTACAAGAAATTTTGAAAAAACAAACGGTGAAATACCTGGTAGTATTTTCTCGTTTCTTTTTGTCCCACCCCTTGATTGCTTGTTTGTATATTCAGAATTAGAATCTTGATTATAAGTGGTAGTTTCAATTACCCCATATTCTTCGTTCCATTTTCTAACTTCTGAATATTTATAACCATTTTCTACCATCAAAGAAGGAAACAGTCTCCATAAGGTATAATAAATATCTTCCGCAACGGGATAAGAAGGCGGTGCCTTGCTATATTACTATAGTAGGTTTCCACCAACTCTCCCCCAGAACCGTACTTGCAAGTCTCCAAGCATACGGCTCACTATTATCTCCCAGTTTTCAGTTAAAGTTGTCCTTTGTGAAGTTTCATATGACAGTCATTTCCTTGACCTCTTGCGCAGAGAGCAAGCTGCCTGCGGTTACGGGCTATCATAATTACTTCCCATTTTTGTAGACTTCTTTTCTTTTTCAAGTCCTTTAGTTTCCTAACATGGTGCATTTCCAAATCAACATCAGTTGCTCCACAGTATTCACATACACGGGCATTCATTCTGTCAATTAGACTTGTAATGCCACTGTACACCCAACCATTAGGTAGATTATCTATTTTGGACTCTGTCGAAGCCTTTTCAACTCTAGTAAAAGAACTAATGAGTGTTTTTGACTTCATTCCTTTTTTCGTTTCATATTGAACAGTGAATACTCCATTGACACTGAATTTATCTATGACTTTTCTAACTGAGATTTTGTACTTTCTAGCGAATGTTTTATACATACTGTATTCCATGATGTATGCCATTTTATTAAGCACACTCACGTTATTCGCTATCTTGTAATACTCATAGAATCCTCGAAGTTCTGCATCGTAGATGCTAATAATTTCAAGGTCGTCATTATTGATTAGCTCAGGTCTATGAACCATTTTCCAATCGTTACCGTTTATTCTTAGAATATTCCTATCAAGAAGTTTATTTACCCATTTTTCCTTCGGGACGTAGAGTTTTACCTTACCGTTATTTTGCCTTTGGAGTTTGCCATCTTTATTTCTTGTTGGTTGTGTACTGTAACTCGTTACAATATCAAAACCCAGAAATCTAGCTTTCTCTTTATGGGCATGAGTGATAAGTGTTTTCTCTACTGATAGTTCAAGTTTCAGCTTATTAGACAAGAATGCCTTAATGTCCTGTTTGGTTTTCTCCGCATCTTCCTTACTTCCAATTACACCGACAAGGAAATCATCAGCATAACGGACATAGTTGATTCTACGGAAGTCAGTATCAAATGGATCAGTCGCATTCATCTCATTACGTTTCTTAATGAGTGCTTTATAAGCTTTGGTGTGTTCCTTTTTCTCAGAAGTAGACATTAAGTCCCATTCTTCATCAGATTTCTTCATTTTCGTTAGTTGCCATTCTAATGCTCTATAATCATGTGTCCGTTTTCGCTTCTTACCCTTATTGAATTCTTCAGCATATTGTTCCATATACTTATCCAATTCATGAAGATATATGTTTGCTAATAATGGACTGATAACACCACCTTGAGGTGTGCCGCTGAAAGTCTTGTGGTAAACCCAATCCTCTAAATAACCTGCTTTGAGGAATTTCCAGATAAGTCGAATAAACCTTTCATCTTTTATCCTTTTCCTAAGAAGATTGATTAAAGTGTGATGATCAATGTTGTCAAAGAATCCTTTGATGTCTCCTTCAACAAACCACTTAACTCCAGTGAATGTTTTTTGTATTTTGTCTACAGCAGTTTGGCAACTAAGATTAGGTCTAAAACCATGTGAAGAATCTCGGAAGATAGGTTCGTATAACCCTTCTAAGATTCTACGTGCAACTTCTTGAACTAACTTATCATCCATTGAAGGAATTCTTAGAGGTCTCTGACCTGTTGGCTTCTTTGGAATATATTCTCTTCTTGAAGGTTTTGGTTGGTAACTTTCATCTTTTAACTGTTCAATGAGTTTACGGATTCGGTCGATGCTCATACCATCAATGGTTTTTCCGTCAGTACCCTCTGTCATATTACCTTCCTTTTTAGCTAACTTTGCATAAGCTTCTAGGAAGAACTCTTCATTATATAGATTTCGATATATACGTTCGAAAACGTAATTCTCATCTCTCTTGGACATTTCAACTAGGTTGTCCATAACTATTTTTGGGATTCTCAAAGTGTCTCCACACCTTCCTGATTTTGTTCTGGACTAGATAACTTGGTCCCTTCGCCATGTACTAGGCTTTCCCTAGCTCGGACTACTACGGACTCTCTGTTGCCCTATTGGATATTCAGACACCTAAAGTGTCATAGCCTTTACAGGCATTCCAACTTAGGCAATCCCCATTTAGTACATTTAGTAACATAGGCTTGAACCAGTGTCGGATGCGACTTTCGCCATTTACCATTTACTATGGTTGGAAGACCACTGAGGCATAACCTTATAAACGGAAAAGCTGTTTATAAAGCAGTAATTATCTAACGGCAAAGCTATTAGACAACATATGGTCAATAGACGTTAATAGAAGTCTTCCGTCTATGTCTTCGCTAGGACTCCTTTGGCTATCGTTCACGCAGTTTAGCATTCATCCTCGTCTGTTTCGATTTCATCTTGCCATTCAGTTGCACCATGACAACTTGGTGACTTATGGCTTTTCACCTAATATGCTGTGTTCCCCGTTATTGGTTTCCCTCACGAGTAAATTAGTAGATGATAGGAGACAATTGATGCCTCTACACTCCTACGACTTGCCTAAAGTCGAATTACTAAATGCCCTTATGGGCGCACTTTTCCACCAAATAATGTTCCCGTTCCTCCAACCACTTTCTTAGCTGCAGCTGCAATACTTCCCAATGCATTTCCTTGAGCACTTGTCGATGCTTTCAGTTCATGAATCTCATCCACAATTGCAATATCAAAAAAATTTTTCATTTTTCTTCGAATGTATTCAATACTGGCAACTCTTCGTGGTTGACCCTGCTTTTTTGGAACCTCTTTTTGGTTACTTTGAATATGTTCTAGTAAATTCCTATTTCCCTCCTTAATGGCTTTAATCAATTTCTTCTCATACTCATACCATTCTTTTATTGATGAATAACGAGTTGCCACCTTCTTGGTCCATAAGCTTCCTCCACATTCTGAACAAAAGGCATTTGCGGGCTTTTGTGTGTTTGTCAGCCTTCTTCCAGTTCCGAATTCGTCTTTATCCATGGTTCTTGTAGAACGTACTTCTATTTCTTTAGAAGGTTCATCCGTATCAGGAATCATTTTTATATCTTCAATTACCTGGTGAGCCTTTCCACAAGAAGGACAATAGTAACCATATCGATAAGGTAATCTATCTTCACTTTGCTGTTTACCAGTTTTTTTCTGACTAAATTGAACAGCTGGAACGATAGATGAATCTCCTCTCATGGTAGTAAAAGATATAACGAAAAAAACTGGTTTTTTTGGTTTCTTTCTTCCACTCATTAACCAATAACGATGATAAGTAATTAATTGACTCGTTCTTTCAATTACTCTCACTTCAGCATGAGGAATTATTTCTTTAATCTCTTCTGGCCACTTTTTAGTTAAAGAAGGTGGGCACATTAATACACTATGATATCCTTCTTTATTTTTCATATCCGATAGTACATCAGCCACAGCAGTCATAATGGTACTTTTACCTGTCGACATTTCGCCTTGGATGATTACAGCCTTACTCTTAGCAAGTTTTTTCGCTACAGCAGTACTTACATGAGCTTGAACTGGAAACAATTCACGTTTATAAGTACTAATTTTAGGGCTAATATGATCCACTAAAGGATTATGAATTGGTGATACCTCTTTGCTAACTTTTTTAATCATTCCCTCAACATTTTGTTGCATATACTCTGTCAAATCTGATACCATTTCTACTACAGTTCCAGTACCCTCTTTGCGGAATCTTAACTTTTTCTCATTAATCATTTTAGAGATTAAATTATCAACCTCTTCTTCTGTAGCTTGTAACTTAAATAACGAAAATCCTTTTGGAAATAATTTAGAATCAAAATAAAGATCTACAGATTGTAAAATCCCTAGATTCAAAAATTCATGAAAAATAATATCTTTCCATTCGGGTAGGATATGTAGTCCAAATTTACCTCCGCCTAAAACTATACGTAAGTCTTCTGCTGGATCCCCAGTAAAAGATAAAATATAATCATCATTTCCCATTAATTCATCATGAACAACAACAATTGCTTTTCTATTATTCATAATAGTCATTGGAAATTTTTCATATTTCCCTTTTTCTGTATAGAGTTCCAATTCTTTTGTATAAGTATAATCTGTTAAGCCTTTCTCTCCGTTTCCGAAAGACAAACCACTTGATCCTATATCAATAGCAGCCTTCATAGCTTGTACAGTAGAATCATTACCAGCAATAATAGTTAGAAGCAGTTTTGCTCTTTGCCAATTTTGCTTTGGTTTTTCATAGGCTAATCCATAGCAAAAAGCGGTCTGCCATGCATCATCTAGATATACTTCAATCATTTTTGGTGTGTCTATTAACTCTTCGGTTATACTTATCGTTTTAGTTTCCTTCATGCTTTCTACCTAATTAGAATAGAAAGCATCGATGCCTCTATCTAATTAGGTAGGGCACCTCCCTCTTATTAATTCATTTTTTATCAAAGTACATTTTAGTTAAATAAGATATTGCTGTATCAAAAGATGAACAAATATCATTAGATATAGAAACTACTTCTGATCTTTTGGAATTATGAATTAAAAACCAATATTGATTGTATTGATAACCGCAATATTCTATATATCTATCTTTGTATTTGAAATACGGAAACTTAAAAGTTTCTATGTTCATATTTTCACCTTTGTGTAATAAAATCTAATGTCCCATAACATTGTAGTTCCTTATTGGTTTAATCTTTAACAAGCTGTACAAGGGATACGGTACCTTCTAAACCTACTACTATATCTAGTAAATTCTGTCGATTTTCGATATCGATATCTTTTGTTTCTTTAACCTTGTTAGCTGCTACGTCATATTCTCCAATCATTAATTCCATTTCCATCCACCACCAAATTTTATGGTAAGTTTCATTCCCATGATGAATCTGCTTTAAAATGCAATATCCATCCTTTTCTACTTTCTTTTCGATTTGTTTTACTAGTTCCTTGATGGTCCTAGAATTCTTGGTACCCTCTTTTAATTTTCTCTTTTTAGATTGCTTTTTCGTCGTCATACCCCTCTCAATCCTTTCTGTTATGAATTCATCTGTACAAATGCTTCGTTAAAATAACGCAAAAAAGCCTTTGTGATTTAATGTAGATAAATAGCTTATAAGCTATTTATTTTCATCAACCACAAAGGCTGTTAACGTTATATTAAGACTGCTAATCCCTTAAGGGATTGCAAATAAAAAATAAAAGTACGAAACATTTGTATAGTGGTATTATATCCCTACTTTTCTTTTAAGACAAGTAGATAACAAAATTGGTTTTCCCTTATATAATATATATTTTTTAAAGAATTGTTTTTATTAACTTAGTATTTATTTGCTTGCAAAAATTACAACCACCCCTTGTAATTTTCTCAACCTATAAATACCTTTAAAATTTCACAATAGGGGTTGAAAATTTTACAAAGCGAAAATTGTTAGATAAATATGCCTTGTAATTTTTACAACACATATTAAATTTCCGCTTTGTAAATTTTACAAGGGGTGTTGTGAAATTTACAAAACGCTTTGAAAAAACTACAAGCCCCATTACAATTTTGATAATGCGGAAATATTAGTGGATAACTCTAACACTATTTGTAGTTTTGAATAAAGATTGATTAAGTGTAGCTTTAAAATAAAGTTTGAACAAAGACACCTCGTAAAACCTTACTTTAAGATTAATAAGAAGCATCCATCTTGAAAAAAAGATTAATCAAAATGGATGCTTCTTCAGCATTTTTAAATTTGGTTTTTATACATCTTATACAGCGTTACTGTATAAAAGCAAGCTCATATTGCTTGCTTTTAAGGCGATTCATAGAAAATATCATTGCTAAAAGTACGCTTTTTAGCTTTTCTTGAGAAATTTTATAAGTAAATAGATTCCTCCTATGATAACTATTAGCCAAAAAACGAAAGGGATAATACCTAAAATATAATAAAATAAATCATCCTTTACTTTTTCTAATTATTTCAAATAAAACCCGATTGTTGAACATCACATTAGACTATTAAATAGTATCGTTGTACTATGTAGTAATGGTTTATAAAAAAGAATGGGAAGTCAATTAAATTCTGATTATTCTAAAGGCAGTGTTCTATAGCCACTATCCCAAAATATTTAATTACACTTCGCTTATTACTACTTCTCGTGTTTACGCTTTGGTTTATATTCTCGATTTGTTTGATGTAGGGATACTACCCACTTATTTGGTTCTTTATTTCCATCAGGTCTTGGAACCGTATTGAAGTATTTCATTGTGTTTTGTAGGTAATATTCGTGAGGAAATTCGACTCCTGCAAGAAGGTTGTCAAAATAAACAAGTCTCTGTGCCACACCTTCTCCTTTAAGCTTCCTATTTGCTAGTTGAGGATATTCTTTTATCAATCTTTTTCCAAAGTTGATAGTGATTTCTTTTGTTTTTACCTCTGTTTCATCCTGAACAAAATAACGATATTCTTTAATATTGTCTATAAAAATTGGGTTTTGCTCATCAGTATATATCTGACCACTCATAATCTTCTCTCCTAATCATCCATTCCTCTGCTTCCTTATAAATTAACCTAGACCAAATAACTCTGAAACACTTGTCTTTTTTATGTCCTGTAAAGTAACAGAAACGTCCCGCATGACGAGGGTCTCCGTGTTCAGTAAAAGTGCTAATAGTATTCTTAATATCAAAAACATATAAATCATCTTTGTGTAATATAGAAAGTAAATCAACAATACGAAGGACTTCTTGATAATAGAACAGGTTGGGAATAGTTTTAACTTCTGGTTTCCCCCAACCTAATAAAATAAGTCTCTTATCCTTTAAAGCGATTGCTAGCTTAGCTGCATTTAACGTTTGAACTCTATCTAAGACATTTGCTTTGTGTAAAGCTCTAATTTGTGTTAGTACCGAGATGGTATTGCTGGCATAAAACGGTAAGACATTACAAATGGTAATATCTGGTATGCCGACACAAAACTAGACAACTTTTTTAAGGTGTTTCAGTTTATATTCAATAGGGCTTAAATAACCTAATGTTCCATAAATTCGAATATAATTAAACCAATTCACATAGTCGTATAATTCCCTTGATAATTCTTCTAAACTAGTAAAATGCCTTTTCTTAATAAACTCTGTTTTGATAATTTTAAACGTTGCTTCTGTCACTGCATTATCATAAGGACAGCCTTTCATGCTTAATGATCGCTTTATACCGAAAGTCTCTAAAGCTTCATCTATTAGTTTATTTTTAAATTCATTTCCACAATCCGTGTGGAAATATTGAATTTTACGCAAATCTTTCTTAATGGAAGAAAAGGCGCGATATACGAGTGCTGCATCCTTGTTTGGACCGGTACTTTGTCCAATGATTTCTCGATTAAAGAGATCAACAAATACACATATGAACTTCCATTTTTTATCGACCCTTACGTATGTCAAATCGCAAACGACCACTGTCATTTCTTCTTCTTGATGAAAAGCACGATTTAATTCATTTTGTTTTTGAGATTCATTGCACTTCGTTGAATGTGGTTTAAATTGGGCCACTGCATAAGAGGAAACAAGCCCTTGTTCCCGCATAATGCGACCGATTCGGCGTCTTGAAATTATAAATCCTTGTTTTTTAATTCCACTTTTATCTTACGTGTGCCGTAGTTTTGCCGGCTTAAATAAAAGATTTAGATAATTTTGAGGTTATATCATCCTCTGACGCTCTTTCTTTTGCTTCATAGGTGTTTCTTGAAAGCTGTAGGACTTTACACATTGCTGATATCGAGTACTTGTGCTGGTTGTTCTTGATCACATTTACTTTCGTCCTAGTATCAGCGCTGCCTGCTTTAAAATATCATTCTCCATTTCAAGTTGCTTGTTTCTTTTCTGAAGTTCCTGAAAGTTCCTTTTGTTCGGGCGTTAAATTATCCTTTTCTTGAAAGGATCCGGTAGTTTGATGCTGATTAATCCACTTATCTAAGGAGGATGGAGTTAACGAATTTTTTATTGCAGTTATTATACTAGTTCTCCAATGATATTCTGTAGAGTAAGGCACATCTAAAATACTTATAACATATCCATTCCGCAAAAGGTAGCCCTTTTCTCCGAGATTGAATGTGTCAGTAAGTTTCATTTAACTTCTTTACCATATAGCCATTTCCTTTGATCAGTAAAAAAACTATTCAAAATAATTGTTTTTTATTTCGTTTCTAATTTCTTCAAAAGTAATATAGTTATTGATAAAATTATTATCTGATTCACTTATTTTCTTTAGATGTAAGTCTTTTATAAAATCATTGTATTTTTTCGAATAATCATTTAAAAAAGTTACATCAGAATCTTCTTTATTTTTAGTGTGAGAAAGTGCACTATTTAACTTCTTTATATATACTTCTGCTTTATTCAAATCAATTACCAAGTATATTTGAGATAAATAATACAAGGTTGTAAGATTTTCTGGTTCAATTAATAATATCTTTTCTCTATAATCTATTGCTTTATTATACTCCTTTAAATATATATAAGCATTTGATAAATTATTATAAGCTAGTGTATTTCCAGGTTCTAATTCAAGAACCTCTTTATATGTAGTAATGGCTTTGCTATAGTCTTTATCATTAAGATATAACTCACCTAATTCATTATAAATTTCAACACTTTTATTACTTTTTACCACATTTTCAAGCCTTCCGATTTTTTGCTCAATAGTTACACTACTTTTTTTAGAAGATTCCTTGGCAACACCATACTTAAATCCAATATTAAGTATTATTAATAGGAAAAGAATAAAAATTAATCTCTTTTTCATATATCCTCCGTATCCAAACTCATAATCTTTAATTTATATACTTCTCTTTTTTTTCAATAAATAAAACAGATAATAATAAAAAGAATAACATTGTTATTGCACATAATGTTATAGAATATAAAATGCGATAAATGGGAAAATCATCTTCCCCTAATAATTGATAAATATCGCTAACTTCAAAAAATAGTAAATTACGCATCCAATCATAATGAGGTATAAACATATAAAATAGTATAACCGCAATAGGAAGTAATAATGTTATAAATTGGTTCCTAGTTAATATTCCGCCTAAATAGGTTAGCGCACCAAAAGCTAATGAATATATTAGGTAAGAGATTGATATTACATAAACTCTGTATAATGCCAATCCAAAACTAATTGTCGTATAAGTCACTTCAATTATTGATAAATCCGCAAAGAATAATATTGTAATTATCTGATATATAGTAATTAAAATCAAATATAATATTGTAAAGAAGATTGTTCCTGCAAAAAATTTACCGAGAATAATTTGTTCTATTGAAAACCTCGATGAAAGCAGATTTTCAATAGTTTTATCCTTAAATTCTTTTGTAATCAAAGGTCCAAAAAACATAGATACTATTAATGGAAAAATTAATTGACCATTAATACTAAATATATAATGTGTATATCTTAAATAATTTTTATTTAAACCTGGTTCATACCAGCTCATTACCATACTAAGGCCAAGGAAAATTATAAAAAAAATTGCAACTGGTAAATGTATTCTTGATTTATAAATCTTATATAACTCTACCTTTATTAATTCATACATAAATCACTTACCACCTAAAGTCTCAAAATATATTTTCTCTAAATTTTTCAAAGAATTTTGAACGTCTATTATTTGTATGTTGTTCTTAAATAATAACATATTAAACTCTGTAAAATAGTCTCTCTCAATACTTACTAGGAGACTATCTTTATCTTTATTTATTATATGAACCTTGGGGTTAATTACTGGAAGTGACTCTCCCTTTATAATTAAATAGATTTTTTTGTTCTCTATTTTATAATCTATTGTTTCAATAATTGCTCCACCTTTAATTATGACAACTTTATTACAAATCTCTTCTACTTCATTTAATAAGTGACTAGAAAGAATTATCCCCTTATTTTCCCTTCTTTTCTCTTCTATTATCTTTTTTACTAGTCTTACTCCATCAATGTCAAGTGCATTTAAGGGTTCATCTAATAATATTATATCAGGATTATGTATCATAGCACTAGCTACTCCCAACCTTTGTCTCATACCCAATGAATAGTTTTTAATTTTTTTTTCCAAATAACCTTTCATATCTAACTTATCAATAATAAGATCTAAATATTCCTCATCCTTTTTTCCTTTTAATCTTTGAATAATATTAAGGTGTTCTTTACCACTTAAATAAGAGTATAATTTAGGTTCTTCAATTAGATGACCTATTAATTCATTAGTTATTGAACTAATCTTATTACCACAAACTTCTATATTTCCACTGTTCTTCTTATAAATCCCAGTTATTAACTTAAATAATGTGCTTTTTCCAGAACCATTTGGTCCAATAATCCCTAGTACTTCTCCTTTTTGAAGAGTTAGATTTATATTTTTAATTATTCTAGAATTATTCTTACTGTATGTAATATTCTCTATCTTTAACAAATTATTATTTTTTAATTGTCCCAAACAATTCACTCCATCTTAAAATGTATTTTTCTACCTTTTAGTTTACATATTAATTTAAATTTTTTCAATTAACAATTATATAATTTGAGGATTTTTATGAATTTTCAGAAAAAATATTGGTTTAAAGATGAAATTATGTTAATATCTTCCTTGTGGATGTGATAATTGGATTTCTGACAAAGTATAATACAAAAGGGAGGGAATAATATTATTCAATAGTTTATAACGTTTGCTATTTTTATTATAAATAAAATTAATATTGAACTAGTTATTCAAATATTACAATTCACTATTAAACTAATAAGGAGATTAAGTATGAAATCAAAAAAATTACTAGTAATCCTGAATTATTCATAGAAAATCATTAATTGGTTACAATCGTTATTCCAATAAGCTTTTTTGTTAAATGTTAATTCACTTGATAAATGAAAA